>DATENU010000005.1 GCA_035274845.1 Chthoniobacterales bacterium | reverse complement strand
GATAAACCTCCTGCACTTCGTTGACGAGGTGCTCCTGGAGTTCCTGCGGGCCGCAGACATCGAGGATTTCGTGCGGCACGACTGGGCCTTCGGTAAGCTGCGAGCCTTTTTTCACAAAGTCGCCTTTGAAGACGATGATGTGTTTGTTCAGCGGGACAAGGTGCTCTTCCTCGGCGCCGGTGTCGGGATCGGTGAGAACCACACGTCGTTTGCCGCGCACGGTGCCGCCGATTTCAACGACGCCGTCAATCTTCGCGATCTCGCACGCATCTTTCGGACGGCGCGCTTCGAACAGCTCAGCCACACGTGGCAGACCGCCAGTGATGTCCTTGGTCTTGGCGATCTTTCGCGGCGTCTTCGCGAGCAACGCGCCGGCGCGGATCTTCTGACCTTCCTCGACCACGACGTGCGCGCCCGCGGGAATCGAATAGCTCGCGAGCACTTCCTTCTTGTCACCGACCACGACGATCTGCGGATGCAGATCCTCCTTGTGCTCGATGATGACCGTGCCCATGAGGCCGGTCGCTTCGTCGACGTCGCGCTTGATGGTCACGCCCGCGATCATGTCGCGGAACTCGATCTTGCCGCTCTTGTCGGTGAGGATCGGCACGTTGTACGGGTCCCATTGCACGAACGTCTCGCCCTTCTTGACGTGGGCGCCATCCGGCTTGGAAACGACTGAACCGATGACCACGTTGTAGCGATCGAGCTCGCGGCCCTCGGTGTTATGCACACTGATCGAGCCGTTCTTATTCAGGACGATCCAGCTGCCGTCGAGCGCCTGGACCGTGCGCAGCTCGTTAAACTGCAATGTGCCGTCGTTCTTCGCCTTGATGATTGGTTGCTTAAACGTCTGGCTCGCCGTGCCGCCAATGTGGAACGTCCGCATCGTCAGCTGCGTGCCGGGCTCGCCGATTGATTGGGCGGCAATAATGCCGACCGCTTCGCCGAGCTTCACGAACTGGCCGGTCGCCAGGTTCCTTCCGTAGCACTGCGCGCAAACGCCGCGTCCGCATTCGCAGGTCAGGACCGACCGAATCTTCAGGCTCTCCACGCCGACCTTTTCGATCGCGGCGGCAATATGCTCGTCGATGAGCTGGTTCGCTTTCACGACCTTCTTCTTCGTGACCGGATCCACCACCGATTCGCAGCTCACGCGCCCAATGATGCGGGTCGCGAGATCGACGACTTCTTCGTCGCCTTCGTAAATTGAGCGCACCGTGATGCCGTTGACCGTGCCGCAATCCATCTCGTTGATGATCACGTCCTGCGACGCGTCGACCAGCTTACGGGTCAGGTAACCGGAGTCCGCCGTCTTGAGCGCCGTGTCGGCCAAACCTTTGCGCGCGCCGTGCGTCGAGATGAAGTATTCGAGAACGCTCAAGCCTTCCCGGAAGTTCGACGTGATCGGCCGCTCGATGATTTCGCCCGAGGGCTTCGCCATCAAACCGCGCATGCCGGCCAGCTGTTTCACCTGCTGCCGATTGCCTCGCGCTCCTGAGTCCACCATGAGGAAGACCGGGTTCAACTCCTTGCGACCCTCGTTATGCTCGAGGGTGCGGAACATGACGTTCGAGATTTCGTCACCGGCGTGCGTCCAGATGTCGATGATCTTGTTGTAACGCTCGCCATCCGTGATGATGCCCTTGCGGTACTGCTGCTCGACCGTCTTGATCGATTTGTAGGCGTTCTGCAGCTCGGTCTCTTTCTCTTTCGGAATGATCATGTCGGAAATTCCGATGGAAATTCCGGCCTTGGTCGCTTCCGCGAACCCGAGCTCTTTCAGCCGATCGAGCGTCTCGACCGTGCCCTGTTGCCCGGCCACCTGGTAGCAACGCCAGATGATGTCGCTGAGCTGTTTCTTGCCGGCGGGCTTGTTGAAGAAGCCGAGCTTCTCCGGCCAGATGCCGTTGAAGATGACGCGGCCAGCGGTCGTCTCGATGACGCGGTCGGTCGAGTTCCCGTAAATGGTTTCCTTGCCGATGTCCGGGTTGCGGAACCGAATCCGATCGTGCGTCCGGATCTTTCCGTCCGCCATCGCAAACTCGACTTCGATCGCGTTCGAGAAGAGCGGCAACCGCAATTCCTTGTCGGTACCCGCGGCGCGCCGCGGATTCTGCGTCAGGTAGTAGCAGCCGAGCGTAATGTCCTGCGACGGCGTCGTGATTGGTTTCCCGCTCGAGGGCGAGAAGATGTTGTTGGGCGCCAGCATGAGCATGCGCGCTTCCATTTGCGCTTCGACGGAGAGCGGCACGTGGACCGCCATCTGGTCACCGTCGAAGTCGGCGTTGTACGCGGTGCAAACGAGCGGATGAATCCGGATCGCTTCGCCTTCGATGAGGAGCGGCTCGAAAGCCTGGATGGAAAGGCGGTGCAAGGTCGGAGCGCGGTTCAGCAGCACCGGGTGGCCCTTGGTCACTTCCTCGAGGATGTCCCACACCTCCGGTGTCTGGCGCTCGATCATTTTCTTGGCGCTGCGCACCGTGTGCACGTAGCCGAGGTCTTTCAGACGCCGAATGATGAACGGCTCGAACAGAACGAGCGCCATCTTCTTCGGCAAACCGCACTGGTTCAGTTTCAGCTCGGGCCCGATGACGATGACGGACCGGCCGGAATAATCGACGCGCTTGCCGAGCAGGTTCTGGCGGAAACGTCCGCCCTTGCCCTTGAGCATGTCGCTGAGCGATTTCAGCGGGCGATTGCCGGCGCCCGTGACGGCGCGGCCATGGCGGCCGTTGTCGAACAACGCATCAACCGCTTCCTGAAGCATACGCTTCTCGTTACGGATAATGACGTCAGGCGTCTTGAGCTGAAGCAGGTTCTTCAACCGGTTGTTCCGGTTGATGACCCGGCGATAAAGATCGTTAAGGTCGGAGGTCGCGAACCGGCCGCCTTCGAGCGGAACGAGCGGACGAAGATCCGGCGGAATTACCGGCAGGACATCGAGCACCATCCAATCCGGACGGGCGTGCGACGAAGCGAAGCCCTGCACGAGCTTCAAACGCTTCGCCAGTTTCTTGCGAATCTGTTTGCTCTTCGTGTTCCCCATCGCCTCTTCCAGCTCTTTGTTGAGCTTGTTGAGGTTGATTTCAGAAAGGAGTTTCTTGACCGCTTCCGCGCCCATGCCGGCGACGAATTCTTCGCCGTATTGTTCCTGGGCTTCGCGATATTCGACTTCGTTCAGGAGCTGCGTCTTGGTCAGCGGCGTCTTACCCGGATCGATGACGATGTAATCCTCGTAATAGATCACGCGCTCGAGCTGCCGGGCGCTCATGTCGAGCATGAGACCGAGGCGAGATGGCATGCATTTGTAGAACCAGATGTGCGAAACCGGGACAGCCAGTTCGATGTGGCCCATCCGTTCGCGGCGCACCCGCGCCAGGGTCACTTCCACGCCGCAACGATCGCAGATGACGCCCTTGTGCTTGATCCGCTTATACTTTCCGCAGGAGCATTCCCAATCCCGGGTCGGCCCGAAAATGCGCTCGCAAAAGAGGCCACCCTTTTCCGGCTTAAACGTCCGGTAATTGATCGTCTCGGGGTTCTTGACTTCCCCCTTGCTCCACGACCGCATCGTGTCCGACGACGCGACCCCGATCGCCACTTGATCGAAGCCGACGGCGCGCTCTTCACCGACTAGTTCCCGCCAGGAATGTTCGTTCATTATGTTTTAAAAAAGATCTGTTGTTGAAAAATTACGCCACGTTTTCCAGGAAAGCGCTCGGCGCCTGGCCGCCGACTTTCACGTCGAGGCCTAACGACTGCATTTCCTTGATTAACACGTTGAAAGATTCCGGTGTGCCCGCCTCGAGCGAGTTGTCACCTTTGACGATGGACTCGTAGATGCGCGTGCGTCCCTGCACGTCGTCCGACTTCACCGTGAGCAATTCCTGCAGGGTGTAAGCGGCGCCGTAGGCTTCGAGCGCCCAGACTTCCATCTCGCCGAAACGCTGGCCGCCGTATTGCGCCTTGCCGCCCAACGGCTGCTGGGTGACGAGCGAATACGGTCCGACCGCGCGAGCGTGAATCTTGTCGGCCACGAGGTGGCCCAGTTTCATCATGTAGATGTAACCGACCACCACTTCCTGATCGAAAGTGTCGCCAGTCCGGCCGTCGAACAGCCGCGCCTTGCCCGTTTCCTGGACCCAGGTGAAACCGTCCTTCTTTTTCGCGTCGTTCAGATATTCGCGGATTTTCGTCTCGGCGATACCGTCGAAAACCGGGGTCGCAACCTTGAAGCCAAGCGCTTTTGCCGCCACGCCAAGGTGAGTCTCGAGAACCTGGCCGACATTCATACGGCTCGGCACGCCGAGCGGATTGAGCACGATCTCAACCGGAGTTCCGTCCGCGAGGAACGGCATGTCTTCTTCCGGCACGATTCGGGCAACGACGCCCTTGTTCCCGTGACGTCCCGCCATCTTGTCGCCGACACTGAGCTTGCGTTTGCTGGCGATGAAAACCTTGACCTGCTTGATGATGCCCGGGTCGATATCGTCGCCGCTTTCCACGCGGTCCATTGAGCGTTCCCGCTCGAGCTCGAGCTCCGCGAACTTGTGTTCGTAGGAAGCAATGATTTCCCGGATCTTGTTCCGGATCGGGCTCGGATCGATTTCGATGTGATCGTAAACCGTCGCGAGTTTGCGCAGGAGCGTCTTGGTGATCTTCCGGTTCGCGGGAATGATGATTTCGCCGGTCTCGGCGTTCACCACGTCGAGCGGAATTTTCTCGCCCAGCAGGATGTTTGAGAGCGCGTCCGTCAGTTGCTCGGTCAGCTCTTCTTTCTTCTTACGATTATCTTCCGTGATCGTCTTGAGCTGCCGTTTCGTCTCCGAAGGCGTCAGCTTTTCGCGTGAAACTTCGTGCCGCGACGAAACCTTCACGTCCATGACGATACCGTAGGTGCCCGACGGAACGGTCAGCGACGTGTCCTTCACGTCGGCTGCTTTTTCCCCGAAGATGGCACGAAGCAAACGCTCTTCCGGCGCCAGCTCCGTTTCGCTCTTGGGCGTGATTTTGCCCACGAGAATGTCGCCCGGCTTCACTTCCGCGCCGACGCGGACCACGCCGTCCGGCCCGAGGTTGCGCAACGCTTCCTCGCTGACATTCGGAATGTCGCGCGTGATTTCTTCCGGCCCCAGCTTGGTGTCGCGGGCGCCGATCTCGAATTCATCGATATGAATCGAAGTGTAAATGTCTTCCTTCACGACCTTCTCCGAGATCATGATGGCGTCTTCGAAGTTGTAGCCGTTCCAGGGCATGAACGCGACGAGCACGTTCCGGCCGAGCGCGAGCTCGCCCTGGTCGGTGTTCGGGCCGTCGGCGATCACCTGGCCACGCTTTACATGCTGGCCCTTCTTCACGATCGGCTTCTGGTTCACACAAGTGCCCGCATTCGAGCGCATGAACTTGCGCAGCTCATAAACGTGGATCCCCGCTTCGAGATCGGTCTTGAGCTTGCGTTTGCCTTCCGGCATGTGCCCGTCCTTCGTGACCACGATCTGGTCCGCCGTGACCGACGCCACCTTCCCGCTCTCAGTTGAAATCAAGACCGCGTGCGAATCGCGCGCGACTTTGCCTTCCAATCCGGTTCCGACCAGCGGTGCTTCCGAGACAATCAGCGGCACGCCCTGGCGTTGCATGTTCGAGCCCATGAGCGCGCGGTTCGCGTCGTCATGCTCGAGGAACGGAATCAGGCCGGCGGCGACCGAAACCAGCTGCTTCGGCGACACGTCCATGTAGTGGACTTTCGAGGGCTCAACTTCCAAAAAGTCGCCGCGATAACGGACCGAGACCTTCTCCTGGGTGAGATGGCCCTTTGCGTCCATGGTCGCGTTGGCCTGGGCCACGAGGAAATTTTCTTCGCGATCTCCGGTCAAATAATCGACCTGGTCAGTGACCCGGCCCTTCTCGACTTTACGATAGGGCGTTTCGATAAATCCGAACTCGTTGATCCGGGCAAACGTGCTCATCGAGCTGATGAGACCGATGTTGGGGCCTTCCGGCGTTTCGATCGGGCAAATCCGTCCGTAGTGCGACGGGTGGACGTCGCGGACCTCGAAGCCCGCGCGATCGCGGCTCAACCCGCCTGGCCCGAGGGCAGAGAGGCGGCGTTTGTGGGTCAGCTCCGCCAGCGGATTCGTCTGATCCATGAACTGGGACAGCTGCGAGCGGCCGAAGAAATCGCGGATCACGGCGCTGAGCGCCTTGGGGTTGATCAACTTCTGCGGAGTCATGCCGTCGATGTTGATGTCGAACAACGTCATGCGCTCTTTGACGAGGCGTTCCGTCCGGGCGAGCCCGACGCGGCACTGGTTGGCGAGCAACTCGCCCACCGTCCGGACCCGGCGGCTGCCGAGGTGATCGATGTCGTCCAAAGTGCCTTCGCCGCGGCGGAGGTTGATCAGGTATTTGATCGCGCCGATGAAATCCTTGTCCGTGACGATACGCTCGCCGAGATCGACGTCGATCCCGAGCTTCTGGTTGATCTTGTAACGGCCAACCCGCCCGAGATCGTACTTCTTCGGGTCGAAAAAGAGCCGCTTCAACAGCGCCTTCGCGTTCGCCACCGTCGGCGGATCGCCGGGGCGCAGCTTGCGGTAAATATCTTTCAACGCCTCTTCCTGGTCGTGGGCCGGATCTTTCTTCAGCGCCTTCACGACGGTGTCGTCGTTCGAGATATCGATCACCTTCACGTCCTTGTGCCCAAGGCCCATGATCTGGCGCACGGTCGCGGCCGTGAGCGGTTCGAAGGCGCGCGCCACCGTCACCTCGCCGTCGAGGACGTCCGCGATCAACACCTTGGTCGCGAGTTCTTCTTCGCCGAGTTTTTCACTCAGCTTCAGCGTCTCAATGTTGTAGAAAAGTTTGATGACTTCCTCGTCGGACCCGTAACCGAGGGCGCGAAGGAAAGTGGTGGCGAGAAATTTCCGCCGGCGTTTGCGGCGGTCGAGGTAAATGTAAAGCAGGTCGCTGGTGTCGAATTGCACTTCGATCCACGAACCGCGGTCCGGAATGATCCGGAAGCTGTAGAGGACCTTGCCGTTGAGATGGATGCTCGATTCGAAGGCGATACCGGGCGAACGATGGAGCTGGCTCACCACCACGCGTTCCGCGCCGTTGATGACGAACGTTCCCTGCGGCGTCATGAGCGGGATCTCGCCCATGTAAACTTTCTCTTCCTTGGTCCCCTTCTCTTCCCGGAGCTGAAAGGTCACGTGGAGCGGTGCGCTGTAGGTCTGGCTTTCGCGCTGCGCTTCGAGCGCGGTCAGTTTCGGTTCGCCGATTTCATAATGGCTGAAATCAAGGGTCGCTTTCTCGTCGTAGCTTTCGATCGGAAACACTTCCTTGAACACGGCCTGGAGCCCGGAATTCTTCCGCTTGGAAAAGGGCACGTCCTTCTGGAGGAAATCGACGTAGGAATTGAGTTGAACCTCGATGAGGTTTGGAGGCTCGATGCCTTCCTTGATGGTTCCGAAGTAGATACGTTCCGACATAATTACTAGGCCTATCTCCGAGGTTGTTGACGACACCCCGGCCGCACACGGGATGGCGAATGAAAAACTCGCGCTTCTATCCGCGAGCGATGAGCGCAAAAATAGCAGCAAAACAGGTGGCGTCAAATCTGCTGCGCCGCCCGTTTTGTTGCCTGGTTAAATTTTGTCCGTCAGTTGCGAGTTTGAAAATATTTCTACCGCTCTAACAAAAGGATTTCTGACACACGGCTCGCCGCCGTGCAAGCTTTTTTGATAGGTAGGGTCGGCGCGCTGCGCTGACCGCCGCCCGCCAGACCCCCGGACGCCGCAGCGCGGCGTCCCTACCAAGATTTACTTGATCTCGACCTTCGCGCCGGCCGCTTCGATCTTTTTCTTGATCTCTTCGGCTTCCGCCTTGGTCACGCCTTCCTTGATCGTCTTGGGAGCGCCTTCGACGAGCGCCTTGGCTTCCGCCAGGCCGAGGCCCGGGACCGCGCCGCGCACTTCCTTGATCACGCCGATTTTGTTCGCGCCCATTTCTTTCAGGATGACTTCAAACGAGGTCTTCTCTTCCGCCGCTGCCGGAGCCGCACCGCCGCCCGCGCCGGCTGACGGAGCTGCCGCCGCGACCGGTGCCGCTGCGCTAACGCCCCATTTTTCTTCAAGCTGTTTCACCAGGCCGGCGATCTCCAGAACGGTCAGGCCGCTGAGCTGGTCCACGATTGCATTTGTATCTGCCATTTTATTTTCCTCTCATTCGCCGCCTCCGGAAGCTTCCGGAGAATTGAAGCCGATAGCCACCGGCTCGGACGTTGTTTCTTGTTTATTGTAGGGCGACCGCTTCGGTTGCCAGAGGCAGGCGATGCGCCTGCCCTACAAAATTGTTATGCGCTTGGTTCCTCCGATTTGGTCTCGGTTGCGACCGGGGCCTCCGCTGGCGCTTCGGCTGCCGGGGTCTCTGCCTTTGTTTCCGCCGCAGGCACCTCGGCCTTCGTTTCGGCTGCCGGGGCCGCTTCGGCTTTCGCTTCAGGCGCAGGCGCCTCTTTTTCGGCCGGAGCCGGAGCCGACGCTTCGCCCTTGTCCGCCTTGGCTTTCAAGAGACGCGCAAATGCCGAGGCCGGCTCATTCAAAACTCTGACCAATTGGGTCGCCGGCGCCAAAAGCAATCCAAGAAGCTTCGCGAGAAGAACCTCGCGGGACGGCAACTCGGCCAGTGCTTCCACGTCCGATGTCGAGAGAACTTCCTTGTCGACGACACCGATCTTCAGCGCCGCGATTTTGAATTCCGCCGCGAACATCTTCAAAATTTTCGCGACCGGGGCGACATCTTTTTCACCCATCACGATCGCCGTCTGCCCGGTCAGTTTGTCGGCGACATCCGGCATCCCGGAATCGGCCATGGCTCTTTTGAGAAAACTGTTTTTTACGACGCGCACTTCCGCGCCGGCGGGAGCGAGCCGGTTCCGCAGCTCGCCAAACTGGTCCACCTTCATCCGCTGGTAATCGGTCACCAGCAGAAACGGCGAACGAGTGAGCTTCTCGGAGAGGTCCGAAACGATTGAGGCTTTTTCTGGTCTCATGGCGATTTGGCTCCCGTTAAATGCTCAAGTAAGGCGACGGATCGACGTGCAATCCGGGCGACATCGTCGCGCTCAGCGTCATCCCTTCCACAAAACGGCCTTTCGCCGTCGCCGGCCGCGAACGCACCACGGCTTCGATGACCGCCGTCCCGTTCTCGACCAATTGGTTCTCCGCAAATGAAAATTTTCCGACCGGCACCGCGACGTTGCCGTTCTTATCCAGCTTGAATTCGACGCGGCCCGCCTTCACTTCCGCCACCGCTTTCGCTGTGTCTTCGGTCACCGTGCCTGTCTTCGGATTCGGCATCAGGCCGCGAGGACCGAGCACTTTTCCGAGCTTTCGCACTTCGGACATCGCCGCCGGAGTTGCGATCGCCACGTCGAAATCCTGAAATCCTTCCTGGCACTTCTGGATCATGTCCTTGAAACCGACATGCTCCGCGCCGGCATCCTTCGCCGCCTTGGCCGCGGCGCCTTCAGCGAAAACGAGCACGCGCACCTGTTTCCCGCTGCCATGCGGCAACGGACAGGTCCCGCGAACCATCTGGTCCGATTGTTTCGGATCGACCCCGAGCCGGAACGAGACCGTCACGGTCTGGTCGAACTTCGTCGGCGGCAACTTCTTCAAAGTCGTGACCGCCTCGTTCAGGTTGTAAGTTTTGGTGCGATCCACCTGCTCGGCGGCCGCGCGATAACGTTTGCTACGATTTTTTTGCATGATCTTGTGCAGTTCCAGCGAGCCCCGATGCTCTCCTGCGTTGCCCGGCCACCCCGGCGCGGGACGTGGAAACTAGCGCCCCTCGGCCTCCTGTCAAAGCGAATCTTACGCTGCCGGACACGGACGTGGGCTGCCTCACACCGCCGTCGACTTTCGTCGCACGAGGAAGAAATCGACCGCGGATTACGCGGATTTCACGGATAGGAAAGCAATTGTTTTCCTTCTGATCTTCTTAGTATCCCAGTCATCCGCGTAATCCGCGGTTAAAGAAAATTCTCTCCTTTTCTGACGCTTCACGCCCTTTATGTGAGCTTCCGAAAATTGTGGATTGTCAAAGTTCAGACCGACCTGTTAAACCAGCGTCATGCACTCCACGAAAATTATACTCGTTACGGCTATCACTGTTTTAGCCGGAGCGTTCTCCACCCTCGCCGCTCCGATCAACTTCAACGAAGTTTCCCTCTGGGTTCGCGCCAAAGAGACCGACAAATCAATTCAGAACGAGGTGAAGGAGAGAAAACTCGCCAAAGCGCTCACTCCGCAGCAGGAGTCGGTTTTGAAATCCCAAGGCGCCAGCGATTCGCTCGTCCAATCGCTACGCAGCCCGGCCGTCATCGCATCTGCCGCCGAGATTGCCGCCACCGAAGTCAAAACCCCCGCGCCGAGAAATCCAGCGCCAACGACTCAGGAACCCAACACCAGCGAATCTCCGGCCGACAATTTGCACGTCTTCGAAGTTGCTTCGGGACATCCGGTCAATCTCAGCCAATGGGGCGGCCCCGACACCGAGTTTGCCTTTAACGTTTTTCGTTACGCGGGAGAGAACGTCGTCGAGCCCGCCATCATCGACACCGTTCGCACCTACACCGATGTCGCCAATTACATTGGTCCCATTGGCAGCGTTCAACGCACCGCACTGCCTCATTTCCGGGGCAATCGCCACCTGACCCCCTATTTGGGCGGCGACCTGAAAGACGATCAACACCTGATCGGCGATTACATCTCCGCCGTCTCCCACTCCACTTCCCGCGGCATGTCGATCGACCACAAACACCCGGTCTACATGAAAGGCATCCCGTACATCCTGTATCCGGTCTACGGCGCCGGGAACACCTCACTTTACTACATCGGCAACACGAGCAGCTCAGTGACCCTCGCGATCATAGCGGCGCGCTGATCGGTCGAATGTTTACTTAACAGCGTTCTTCACAATCTTGCCTTCCTTCATCACGAAGGAGACGCGCTCGGTGGCTGCGATGTCGGTGGTGGGGTCGCCGGGCATCGCGATGATGTCGGCGAGTTTGCCTTTTTCGAGGGTGCCGACCTTGGCGGCGACGCCGAAGAGGTCGGCGTTGGCGGAGGTGGCGGCGCGGAGGGCTTCGAGCGGGAGCATGCCCAGATCGGTCATGAGTTTGAATTCCCTGGCGTTCTGGCCGTGGGGATAAACGGCGGCGTCGGTCCCGAATCCGATCTTTACGCCCAGCTTGACGGCGTTGCGGAACATCTCGGTGCGCGCGGCGCCCGCGGCTTTGGCTTTGGCTTGTAATGCCGGTGGATAGGAATCGAGTTTGCCCAAAATCCATTCGGTCGCCATCAGGGTGGGCACGAGCCAGGTGCCTTTGGTTTTCATGAGTTGGAGCGTTTCGGGTTTCAGAAACGAACCGTGCTCGATGGAGTCGACGCCCGCTTCAATTGCATCCTTCGCGGCCTGATCACCGTGGCAATGGACGGCGACCTTCTTGCGAAGCCGATGAGTTTCGTCGACCAGCGCCGCCATCTCCGCGGGGGTCAATTGCGGAACGTCGACTTCGTCGTGCATCGACAGGACGCCGCCCGAAACAGCGGCCTTAATGACATCGGCGCCGTTCTTGATTTGGTAGCGGACGGCTTTGCGAATCGCATCCGGTCCATCGGCGATGCCGTCGGCATAATCGGGTTCGCGACCGAAAAGCAAATCACGGAAGCCATTCGTGTCGTCAAAGTGTCCGCCGGTAGCGCCAATGCCGAACGTCGCGACAAGCATACGCGGGCCGGAAATCACACCCTTGGCGATGGCATTGCGCATGGAGACATCGACAAAATCGCGGCTTCCTTCGAATCGGCTGCCGAGATCGCGGACGGTGGTAAAACCGGCTTCGACGGTTTTTTGCGCGTACGGAATCGCGAGGTAGGCATGCTCGGAGACGTTCATCTCGAGTCCTTTCAATCGGCGCTCATTGTAATTTCCGCTGAAGTCGAAGGTGAGATGGGTGTGCGCGTCCATGAAGCCGGGCGATAGCGTGGCGTCGCCAAGGTCGATGACCTGGGCGCCCTGCGGGATCGGGAGATTGCTGCCGGCGTCGGTGATCTTGTCGCCCTGAACGATGACAACGCCGTTCGCGACGAGGGCTTTGGATTTTCCGTCGAACATTCGCGCGGCCTTAAGGGCGATAGTAGTGACGGGTTCAGCGGCCGACGCGGAAGGGATTACCGCGGAGAACGCAAAGATCGCAGAGAAAACGCGAAGCAAATTCATCATGGCCTCGAATATGAAATTGCATGCCTGAAAGCAAGGCGCGTGAAGAATCGTTGCGCGAGTTCAGATCGGCTTGGAGAAGAATTACAACTCAGACGGGGACATTTTGACGACCTCAGGCAGCGAAACTCCCGGTGCCGGAGCGGCGTGGGACCGCTCCGGCTGGGGGGACCAGGTTCGGGGGGAACAGATCTACTCCGACAGAAGACTGCCGGAGAACGATGGCAGCCGTCTATAGGGAGAATTCCGTATTTATTTTTTGCGGACTTGGGAAAAAGAAAACTGTATTACACGATAGTGAAGACGTCTCCCCAGACTCGCGGCGAACCAAATTCAATCCTCGCCCAATGGCCTTTGACGCGCCGGGAAAGAGATGTCCTCGAGGTCCTTCGAACGGGCGCGTCCGACAAAGAAATCGCCAGCGCTCTTGGCGTCAGCCGCTCCACCGCGAGCAAGCACGTCGAGAATATTCTGAAGAAGATGAAGGTCACCAACCGAACCGCGGCGGTAAGCTTGAGCTGGCAAACCTGACCACTTTGTCCGCGTTCGAATCCGCGTGATCCCGGCTCGATAATCGGCGGTCAGAGACCGCCGCTACAGTTTGTCAGTCGACGATCTCGAGGCCCATCTGGCGGGCGGTGCCGGCGATGACGCGGAAACCGGCTTCGTCGCTGCGCGAGTTCAGGTCTTTGGCCTTCGTTTTCACGATTTCCATGATCTGTTTGCGCGTCACTTTGCCGACCTTGGTCTTGTTCGGCTCTTTGGAACCGGCGGCGATGTTGGCCGCCTTTTTCAAGAGAACCGCGGCCGGCGGGCTCTTGGTAATGAAGGTGAACGACTTGTCCTTAAAAACGGTGATGACGACCGGGAGAATGTCGCCGGCCTGCTTCTGGGTAGCGGCGTTAAATTCCTTGCAGAACGCCATGATGTTGACGCCACGCGGTCCGAGCGCGGTGCCGACGGGCGGCGCCGGGTTCGCTTGCCCTGCCGGGATCTGCAATTTGATGTGAGCTATGATTTCCTTGGCCATAATTTAATTTCAGATTTCAGATTGCCGATTTCAGATTGCGCAGGCAGCTGCTTCAATCTGCATTCTGAAATCTGCAATCTGCAATTAACTACCCTCTTTCCACCTGCCAGTACTCCAGCTCGACCGGGGTGGCGCGGCCGAAGATGGTGACGGAAACGCGAAGCTTGCCGCGGTCCGGATCGATTTCTTCCACGATGCCGTTTTGATTCTGGAATGGGCCGTCGGCCACTTTCACGGTCTCGCCGACTTCGAAGCTGACTTTCGGTTTTACCTTTTCTTCGCGTTCGCGCATCTGCGCGAGCATGTTGTCCACTTCCGATTTCCGCATCGGGATCGGCTTGTCCTTCGTCCCGGCAAAACCAATCACGCCGGTGGTCTCGCGAATGAAATACCAGGTCCGGCCGACGAGCTGATTGTTTTCATCGAGCAGGTGCATATTGACGATAAGATAGCCGGGGAAAAATTTCCGCGTCGTCTCGCTCTTCTTGCCGCGTTTGATTTCCGAGACCCGCTCCGTCGGAACGAGCACTTCGTAAATCACATCGCCCATCTCCTCGGTCTTGACTCGCTTCTCGATGTTGTCGCGGACCTTGTTTTCCTGGCCGGAAAGCACGTGCACGACAAACCACTGATCTTTGGGAGCGAGGACCTGGGCCATGTCAATGAAAGCGCGTGAAGAAGTGGATGAAATTGATCAGCACGAAATCGAAGAGCGCGACGTATCCGCCGAGCAACAGCATCGCGATGATGACCACGAGGGTCGAATCGGTCAGCTCCTTGTAGCGGCGGATTCCCTTGTCCTTGGCTTCCCAGGGCCACGACGCCTTCTGCAATTCGGCTCGGACTTCACCGAAAAAGTTTTTTGTTTTCGTGATCATGGAAAATTCTAAAACACCAGGTCAGGAGGGACTCGAACCCCCAACCGACGGTTTTGGAGACCGCTACTCTACCAATTGAGCTACTGACCTATCGGGATTTTCGATTTTCACGAAAACCGCCAACTCCTCAGTTTCATTCCGCAATCGGCCTTCGGCAATCGGCAATTCTTCGTCAGTCCATGATCTCGGCCACGCGACCGGCGCCGACGGTTTTGCCGCCTTCGCGAATAGCGAACCGGATGGTTTTTTCCATCGCGATCGGGGTGATCAGCTCGACTTCCACCGAGACGTTGTCGCCCGGCATCACCATCTCGACGCCATCCGGCAGTTTGACGGTTCCGGTCACGTCGGTGGTGCGGAAATAAAATTGAGGACGGTAGTTGGTGAAGAACGGGGTGTGACGTCCGCCTTCCTCCTTGCTCAACACGTAAACTTCCGCCTTGAATTTGCGGTGCGGCGTAATGCTGCCGGGCTTCGCAATGACCTGGCCGCGCATGACGTCTTCCTTCTTCACGCCGCGGAGCAGCACCCCGACGTTGTCGCCGGCGCGCGCTTCGTCGAGAAGCTTGCGGAACATTTCGATGTCGGTCGCCGTCGTCTTCGTCGTGTCCTTGAGGCCGACGATCTCGACTTCCTCCATCTTCTTGAGGATGCCGCGTTCGACACGACCGGTCGCGACGGTGCCGCGGCCTTCAATGTTGAACACGTCTTCCACCGGCATCAGGAACGGCAGATCGACCGGACGCTCCGGGACGGGGATGTAATCATCCACCGCCGCGATGAGATCGAGAATGCACTTGGCATCCGGGCTGGCGGGATCGCCGGCCGCAAGAGCCTTGCTCGCGCTGCCCTTAACGATTGGAATTTTGTCGCCTGGAAATTCGTACTGGGTGAGCAGATCGCGCACTTCCATTTCGACGAGGTCGAGAAGCTCCGGATCGTCCACCATGTCGGTCTTGTTCAAGAACACGACGATGGAGGGCACGCCCACCTGGCGCGCGAGCAGGATGTGCTCCCGGGTCTGGGGCATGGGACCGTCCGCGGCGGAAACGACCAGGATAGCGCCGTCCATTTGCGCGGCACCGGTGATCATGTTCTTCACATAGTCAGCGTGACCCGGGCAATCGACGTGGGCGTAGTGACGCTTGTCGCTCTGATATTCGACGTGCGCAGTGGAGATCGTAATTCCGCGTTCTTTTTCTTCGGGAGCGGCGTCGATGGAATCGTAAGCGCGCGCTTCGGCGAAGCCTTTTTTGGCGAGCACGGTAGTGATCGCGGCAGTCAATGTGGTCTTGCCGTGGTCAACGTGTCCGATGGTGCCGACGTTCACGTGCGGCTTGTTGCGTTCGAAT
The DNA here is from genome assembly GCA_035274845.1 of Chthoniobacterales bacterium. Lineage (NCBI taxonomy): Bacteria > Pseudomonadati > Verrucomicrobiota > Spartobacteria > Chthoniobacterales > Chthoniobacterales bacterium. The sequence continues at coordinate 98,218 of DATENU010000005.1, read as the reverse complement.
TTGTCCTTAGCCATCTCGATTTTCCTCGTTTGAACTAACTGCGTCTTTTTTTTGGGTTGTTAACTGCCGGTCCCGAGCCGCTTCTGGAGCCCATGACCGGGATTGAACCGGTGACCTCGTCCTTACCAAGGACGTGCTCTACCAACTGAGCTACATGGGCCGCTGCGTATCATCAAATTGCTCACCCCGCCGGAGCGGAATGAACCGGTTGCTTCTTCGTTTAGAAGTAAAAGTCCCAGAGTCGTCAAACTTCCGTCTGGAACGACCATGGGACCTCCTTTCGTTCTCCGAAAAAGCGTGGGCAAGCTAACAGCCCGCTCCCGGGTGTCAAAGAAATTTCTCGGTCCCTTTCCGCGCCCTTTCCGTTTCAATATCCCCGGCTTTTTTTTCGGGCCAGGATGATGATCAGAATGATGATCAGGAGCAGGCCTCCGGCGCCGATGCCAAGCTTCATCTGCATGCTCATCGGTTCGGGTGCGGGCGTGGGCGTAGGTGTCGGCGGCGGGGCCGAAGTCCTCACCACGGGTCTAGGCGTGGCCAGCTTCGCCTGCACGTACTGGAGTCTTTGAGAAATTTCGAAATCGTCCGGCTTGACTTTCAACACCGCCTGGAGATCGGGGAGCGCCTTCGCGTAGTCGTTCAAGGCCACGTAGGCATCCGCTCGGCGGCTCAGCCCGAGGGTGCTGTTTGGATTCTGGGTCAGGGCGTTATTGTAATCGTCCAGCGCCGCCTGATAATTCTTCTGCCGGTAATAGACGAGGCCGCGCCGTTCCAGACTCTGAGGATCGTTAGGCTTCAGCTCCAGCGCTTTGCTCAAATCCACCAGGGCTTCGTCGAGCTGAAGCAGTTCGCTCTTCGCCGCGCCCCGGAGAGAATACCCGGAAAATTCCTTCGGCGCGAGCTCGACCACTTTTGCAAAATCGTTGACTGCGTCCTGGAAACGCTTGGTCGTCAGGTAAACTCCGCCCCGATCGCGATAAAACCGCATATCCCTTGGTTCGAGCTTAATCGCTTCGGTGAACTCCAGGATGGCCTGATCAAAGGCTCCCTCCTGTGCGAATTTGACTCCCTTATTGGCGTGCGCCATCGCGCCCGAATCGGCTGCGCAGAGGAGAGGCCCGCCGGCCAGGGTAACGAAGCTGATGGCAACTAAGGCGAATAGGTTCTTGGGCATGTTCATTTGATCCTTCGGCTGAGGTGACTTTCGGGACAGGCTATTTCTTATCTCCCGGGCAACGGCACGGAAAGCTTAATCGCCCAGCGCGTTACTCATGGGCGCGGCTGCCCGCGCCTCCCCACAAAAGAAACGTTCGGCAGTTGCGTTTTGGTTCCCTGCTTATCGTGGCGACGCGGCTGGCGGTGCCATCGACGCCGCCGTGGCGGGCGATGTCGCGGGGGTCTGCGGGGCCGGAGCCGCCGGGCTCGTTGGTGCATTGGTTCGGGTCTCCAGCGCTTTCAATCGGCTCTGCGCATCCATGTCATCCGGCTTGATCTTCAAAATGGCGCGAAAATCTTCGGCGGCCTTTTTGCTATCACCGGCCAGGGTGTAAGCCAGGGCCCGGCGCCGGTAGCCCTCAGGATCTTTCGGGTCGGTCGCAATCGACTTCGTGTAATCGGCGATGGCTTCCGGGTATTTTTTCAGATTCCGGTAGGCAAACGCCCGGCGTTCATAAGCGTCCCCGTCAGTCGGAACTTTTTGAATTACGACCGAGTAATCATCAATCGCCTTCTGCCATTCGCTTTTGGAAACATAAACGAATCCGCGAAAGCGCCGGGCATTGGGATCGTTGGGCGAAATTTGCAATGCCTTGTCGAAATCTGCCAGGGCGGCGTCCTGCTGTTTTTGAACCAAAAGCACTTCACCGCGGCCGATCAAGGCCCGGTCGTCTTGCGGAGCGAGCTCAATCGCCTTGGTATAGTCCGCCTGCGCCTCGGTCAGCTTGTTGACGGCGCGATAGGCGGTCGCGCGATTGAAATAATTTTTTGCATCGCCCGGCTCCGCCTCAATCGCCTTGGTGAACTCGGCGATCGCCTTTTCGTAATCCTTGGCCTTGGTGGCTTCGAAACCAGCGGCCGAGTGCCCGCCGGGATCTTTTGGATTCGCTTTCGTATTGCCGGCTGGCTGTTGGGCAGCGGGGGGCCGCTTCTTTGCATACAAAACTCCGCTCGGATAAGCCACGAGCGCGATCGCAAGACTGACGATGGTTCCGATTTGGTAATTCTTCATGTTCGTCTGCCTATTAGATGGAAGCGTTAAACGATTGCAAGCGGAGGCTACTTTCTTTCGAATCGGCGAATCCCTTGCCGGGAGCCCGGGATCATGACCAAATCAAAGCAATCCACTTTTTCAGGAGGCTATGCCGCCATCTTCGCGACCGTCCTGATTTGGTCGACCCCCTCGCTTTTTCAATTTTATCTCAACCGTTATTACGATCCATGGGCGCAAAATTTCTATCGTTACGCGGTGGCTTGTGTCGCCGTAATTCCATTCGCTTACTACCGTTTTCGCCGGAGCAGAGGACCGCGTTTTGATCGCGGCCTGTTTGTCGCCTGCCTCATTCCGTCCCTGCCCAACGTCGTCCACCAAATCGCTCAAACCGTCGCGCTCCACCATATGGGCCCGGGGGTTTTTGCGATCTTTATCCGATCATCAGTCATCATCACGGCGCTGCTGGCGCTGTTCTTTTTCCCGGAGGAGCGGTGGATCATCCGCCAATGGCGATTTCAATTGGGAACGCTTCTGGGCTTGCTCGGCGCGGTCGGCGTTCTCTGGTTCCAACCGGGAACGGAAGGCGGCGCCATCTCACTCCAGGGAATTGCGATCGCTTTCGCGGCCAGCTTTTGCTGGGCGCTCTACAGCGTGCTCGTCAAACGCCCTTCCGCGCGGCTCGGACCGATCCGCAGCTTTGGCGTGATCAGTTTCATCACCTCCGCACTCCTGTTGCCACTCACTCTGGCCTTCGGGACAATTGAGACGCCCCTTCAGGCCGGAGGCCGCGTGAATATCATCCTGATCATCTCCGCCGTAACCTGCATCAGCCTCGCCCACGTTTTGTATTACGTGGCCATCCGCAAGGTCGGGGTCGCTCTTTCCCAAACTCTCCAGCTTATTTGTCCCGCGGGGGCGCTCGGGCTCTCCGCCATTTTCTTCGGCGAACGTCTTTCCCAGCCGCAAATCTGGAGCTCGGGGCTTCTGCTCTTTGGCGCGTTCCTCGCGATGCGGGTGAAGGCTCCTACCGATCCGGCAGCGGTGGAAGAACTTTAAGCCGCTGTGACCGCGATCGTGGTCAGACAATCTTGAGTCGGTTTCAGTCGGGGCAGACAAAACGTCCGCCGGGCCAGATCGGAGGCGAGCTGTTCGGCATCGTACCATCCCTCGAGACAACGTTTATCGAACAGATCGCAGTTTTTCGTCTTGAACTCGCTCCAGTTCTGGAATCCAAGGCGCGCCCGGCGCTCGTTGATCAGCGCGAGAAACGCGACGGTGATCGTCTCGTGATAAACCTCCGGCCGGCCCGCTTTCGCGGCGAGTAATCTTAATCCGCGCGAAAATCGGTCCACTGCTTCGCCGAACCGATATCGCTCGAGCATTCCATAGGCGAAACGGACATGCTCCCGATGAGGGAATGCACCGGGGTCGAGCGCGCCCGTTTCGAGCGCGACCAATTCCTCGCTGCTAGCTCCGTTCCCGTTTTGCATCCGCAACCTCGACCAGTTGATGACTGTCCTTTGCCGTGAGGTTCAACCCGTGCACGGTCTTAAAGCGCTTGATGTGACCGAGGGTCTCCTGACTGAACGGAGCCTTCCCTTCCAGGGCGTGGAGCGTAATCCCCTCGAGCAAATCGCCGAGCGACAAATCCAGATAATCGGCCAGGCCCCGCAGAACCTTGACCAGGCGTTTCTCCATTCGCGCGCCGATTTGGACGCGCTCCACGCGTTTAGGAGAACCAGCTTCCTGCTTCTTCATGTTACACTGTTACCAATGTAACCAAATAACGCAAGCGCTGTTTCCAAAGAACGAGCGATTGTAGGGCGACCGCTCCGGTTGCCATCTTAGCTGCGGCAGGCGACGCGCCTGCCCTACAATTAAGATCAACCCTCGTGCGTCTTGAGCTCCTGCGTCTTGCGAGCGAGTTCGATGAATCCCGCGCGGTAGCCTGCAGTGTCGCGCCCCTTGCCTTCCTGGGCCCATTCGATCACCGCGCCGAAGCTCCCCTGCCCCTTGTACTGCGAGTCGCGCAGCAGCATCCCAAACTCCGCCACGGCCGCCGCAAATTTCAAATCCGGAGCCGCATTCTCGAATTTCGAGCCGTTGTCGACGAGCGAGCGTTCCGTCAGTTCGCTCGTTTCGCCATCGGGCTTCTTGTGACGCAACTTCACCGTGACCATCTCCTGCGAAGCGCTCGTTTCTGTTCGTTTCGCTTCCGCCGCGGAAGGATTCGGCGACTGATATTTCAGCGGGTCGACCGGCGGAACACTCGCGGCCGGATCTGTGGCGCCCGTTCCCGCCGGGACCACTTCATAGAGCGCCGTTACCGTATGGCCCGCTCCGATCTCGCCCGCGTCCACCTTGTCGTTGTTGAAATCCTCCTTCCGCAGCATCCTCTTTTCGTAGCCAATCAACCGATACGACGCGACCCGGGCCGGATTGAATTCCACCTGGATTTTCACATCCTTCGCGACGGTCATCAGCGTTCCGTTGATCTGCTGCACCAGGACCTTCCGGGCTTCATCCACCGAGTCGAGATAGGCGTGGTTCCCATTTCCTTTGTCGGCGAGTTTTTGCATCGTCGAATCCTTCAGGTTGTCCGTTCCCACGCCAAGCACGGTGAGGAACACACCACTCTTGGCCTTTTGTTCGATCAAGCGAATCAGATCGCCCTGGTTCGTGACGCCGATATTGAAATCGCCATCCGTCGCGAGGATCACGCGGTTTACTCCTCCCTTGATGAAATTGTCGGCTGCGACTCGGTAGGCAAGCTCGATCCCTTCCGCGCCATTGGTCGATCCTCCGGCTTTCAATTCCTCCAGGGCGCGCAGGATTTTCTCCTTTTCATTTCCGCTGGTCGAATTGAGCGCGAGTCCCGAGCCGCCCGCGTAAATGACAATCGCGACGCGATCTTTCTCGCCCAACTTGTCCACGAGCAAACGCATCGCCTGCTTCACAAGAGGGAGTCGTTCCGCCGGCATCATCGAGCCCGAGACGTCGAGGAGGAACACGAGATTGCTCGCGGGCCGTTTTTCATTCGCCACTTCGCGGGCCTTGAGTCCGATGCGAAGCAGGCGATGGCTTGTGTCCCAGGGACAGGCGGTCGAATCCAGATCGATCGAGAACGGTTTGTCCCCTTCCGGTTCGCGATAATCGTAGCTGAAGTAGTTGATCATTTCTTCGACGCGCACCGCATCCTTCGGCGGGAGCGATCCCGAATTAATGAACCGCCGCACGTTCGAGTAGGACGCCGTATCCACATCGATCGAGAAGGTGGAAAGCGGGTTGGTCGCCGCGGGCAGGAACGGATTCTCCTCCACCTTGTCGTAGGTCGCGGTGTTGAAATCCTGGCGATATCGCGAGGATGGTTCAATCTCAGCGGTCTCGCCGCCGGCTGATCGGGACGCAAGCATCGGGGACGGCTGCATGGGAACGAGCCCCGCCGCATATTTGCTATCGCCGGGCGCGGGTTTTTTTAGCATCCGGGAAACAGGTGGCGGCGCCGACGGATTCAAGGCGAGACCGCCGGTTTTTCCGGCAGCGCTTCGGCTTTCATCCTTGAACGCGTCAGCTGAATTGGGGGTGGTCTTGGGATTCGGCGGCTCGACTGGTTGTTGAGCCACTTCCATTTCAACGCTGGGCGCCGGTTCCGCTTCGACCGTCGTTTCCCTGGTGCTTTCCTTTGGTCCGGCCGGTCTTAGGTTATCCGCAGTTCGTTTTGCCCCGCTTGAGTCCTCCCGGAGAACTGTCGAAACCGCCAGCGCGCCGAGCACAGCGAAGATCGCCAATGCCGCGGCCAGCGATCCCCATTGGAAGCGCGACGATTCGCGGCGTTCCTCTTCCATCCGGACAACGTTTTCCAGCCGCTGGGAGGAGCGCCGGGCGATGCCGTTCGCCATGGACGTTACCCGATCGGCCTCATACTCCGCCCTCAAGAGCCGGGCAAATTGTTGCGTCTCCGCGACGAACTTTTGCGCTTCGGGCGACTCCGCGACCGCGAGTGCGACCTTGGCATGGTCGTTAGGCGACAGTTCGCCGAGCGCATACGCGGTTAGATTTGGATCATCGAGATTAATTTTCATGAAACGATTCGAGGTGTGAACGGCAGGAAATCCCGGGAAGCTTCCCCGTAGCGCTGCCGCAGAGTTCTGAGGGCGTTGTGAATGATCACGCCCACGTTGCTGACCGAGAGCTTGGTGATTTCGCTGATTTCCTGGTAGCTGAGGTCATTTTGAAATTTCAATTGCAGCACCTCCTGCTGCCGCGGCGGCAGGGTGCCGAGGATTTTGAGGAGGAATCCGCTCGCTTCCTTGGCTTCGAGTTTCTCGTAGGGCGCGGGCTGCTCGCTCTCCCGGGTCTCGAGCAAATCCTGATCGAGATAGGTCGTGCGTTTTTCCTTCCGGCAGATATTGAGCGCCCCATTCCGGCAAACCGTGAACAGCCATTTGGCCGGCGCGTTATCGATCTGCTCTCGGTTTTCATTTTGGAGCTTCACAAAAGTTTCCTGGACCACATCGCGGGCTCGGTCGCTGTCGCCAAGAATGCGGGTCGCGTATTGGAGAAGCGGCCGTTCGAACCGCTGCAGAAGCGCCTCCATTTGCTGGCCATTCATTTTTCCCGCTTCAACTCGGACGCTTTGCATTTCTTCTCACCAAGACTAACGCGCGAGCGCGGGAAAAATTAACGGATATTTGGGGCCATCCGTCGCCCCACTCACTCTTCGTGCGGAAGAACTCCGCCGCTGCCTGCTCTGGCGTGTGGCCTGCTGTGATTTTGCGCGACTTAACGTCCTTATTTTGATCTTATTCTGGAGTGGTTTTCACATGAAACGACACCTTCTTTTCCCTCTTTGGATTGTCCTCCCGGTCTCAATGGCCCTCGCCGCGGATCCGACCAATCCCATTCTTTTCGTCACCCAGGTTCCGATGCCGGAAGAGGTAAACACGCGCACGATCCCGAGCAGCTACATGTCGTGCGTGTCCCCTTTCGGGAGTCATCTGGGCGGGACTGCGTTTGCGGGCAGAGGCGGCTCGCTTTGGGTTCGTTTCCCGGCCAACGCAAATCCTAATCTCAATCATCAACTCGTGGACCTGCTGGCGGTCGCCGATTGGAGCGCGATCCCCGGCGGCAACCCGGGGGCGAGCGCCATCGCCGTCCGGAATCCGAGCGTTTATTGGGACAAGAGCAAAGCGGTCTTCAGCATGGTCGCGGGCGCGCCGACCGGGCCTAACGACACCACCAATTTCGTCTGGCAGCTCTACGAAATTACTCTTCCCACCCAGGCGCAACTGAATGCCGCCGTCCAGCCCGTCCTGACGAAAGTAGCGAACCAGCCCGCTTATAACAACGTCATGCCGTGTTACGCGCCCGGCGGCCAATTCGTTTTCGCCAGTGACCGTCCCTACAACGGCCAGCCGCACCTGACCCAGCGGGAGGAATACCTCGGCCTCCCTACCGTCAGCGGGCTTTGGAAGCTCGACCCCGCCGCCAACATCCTCCAGTTGCTTCATCACGCGCCCAGCGGGGCGTTTTCGCCCTCAATCGACAGCGCAGGCCGGCTCATTTTTGTGAACTGGGACCATCTCTCGCGCGACATCGAGGCCGTCACGGATGAACGCGATAGCGATCCGAGCTTTAGCGAACCCGACCCCAACGTTTTCGGCGGCTGGCACGCCACCGGTAATGGCTCCGGAAATTTTGCGGACGAAACCGCGGGCGCAGCTTTCGTCCTTGGATTGCCGTGGGGTCAGGGCCCGCACCTGGACTTCTTTCCCGAGCCGCGGAACGCCGACAAAAAGACGCTCACTCTCGAATGGAACAACACCATCAACGGCGTCGCGACCAATATTTTTATGCCGTGGATGATCAATCTCGATGGCACCGGCAGCGAGATCCTGAATCATGTGGGTCGTCACGAAGTCGCTGGCGCGATCAAACGCAACTTCACTACCGATAACAACCTGGTGGATTTGAATCCCTCCCTGGCACCCGGTTACGGCGGCCTGGTTCCCCATAACTTCTTCAGCAACTTCTTTTGGGCGCACGAAGACCCGCTCCAGGCGGGAACTTTTTTCGGCACCGATTCCGTCGACCTCGGCACCCACGGCGCCGGACAAATCGTCAAACTGACGAACGCCGGCGCGAATGTGAATCCCGACACCATGCTGGTCGGCTACGTCACCTCGAGCGTCACCGGCGCGGCCAAGCCGCAGAATATCCCGATTGTGCGCGTCGGGATGAACATCACCCAGCCCCCCACTCCCTTCACCCCGCTCACCACCCCGGAAACGCTTTATCGGACGCCGGTGCCGCTCGCCGATGGCGTGCTCATCGCCTCGACCGCCACCGGGATCGACCAGACTGATTGGAATCGCGGGACGGTTTCGCAGCCCTCCACTCCCTGGAATTTCAGGATCAAGTCGCTCAAGCTCCAAAGCGGCACGTTCGTGCCCGACATCGCGTTGACAAATGGCCTAACGATCACAACGAGCTACTTCATTCCAGGAGTAGCGCAGCCGGTCACCTTTACGAACGTCGCCGCATGGGAACTGGATCCGGTTGAGATTGCCGCCCGCCCGGTGCCGGTCGCAACCAGCTCCACGATCGATCCGATCGAAGCCGCCGTCTTCGCCGCCAACGGCGTCGATATTCCCACGTTCCAAAATTATCTCGTCCAGCAAAACGCCGCGCTTAGCGTCAGCCGCAACGTCACAAAACGGGACCTGCATGATCGCCAGCAACCCTTCAACTTGAAAATTTCCTGGTCGAACACGCAGACAACCGCGCCTTCGCCTAACAACGCTCCGCTTTACAACGTTGGCTGGATCCAGTTCCTCCAGGCCGATCTTCGCCGGGGTTATCTGCTGGGCGGCGCCACGCCCTCGGAAGGCCGGCGCGTTGTCGCCACCCCTTTGCACGACACTATGTCGGAAAACGTCGCCACCCCGGGCGCACCTCCCGGGTCGGTTCGGCTGGGGGATGACGGCTCGTTCGCCGCGATTTTGCCGGCCGGAAAAGCAATGACCTGGCACCTGCTCGATAACGACGCGAACAAGACCAGCCAGGTGAAGGAACGCTTCTGGGTCACTTTCAAGAAAGGCGAAATCCGGAGCTGCGCGAATTGCCATGGCATCAACACGTCAGATCAGAGCGGGACCGTAGCGAACCCGATTCCCAGACCGACGAACCCGCCTCAGGCGCTCGCGACTTTGCTGCAAAGCTGGAAGTCGACTCACCCGTCCGGAACGATGCAGCATGCTACCTCCGGCATCACCCTTCCGCACAACAGCGGAGTGGCGAATTTAAGCGTGACCCGCACCAGCGGCAGCACCGGACCCGTAAGCGTGGATTTCGCAACCGCGAACGGCACGGCGGTGGCCGGAACGGACTATTCGGCGGCCAGCGGCACGCTTTCCTGGATCGACGCCGACACCGCCGCGAAGACGATTACAATCACGCTTTTGAACAACCCGGCCGCCGTTACCAACAAGACATTTACCGTCAATCTCACCAACCCACTCAACGGATCACTAGGGACGCCCGCGACGGCTACCGTCACCCTCACGCCTACCGGAGGGGCTACGCCGACACCCACACCTCCGCCCACCGCAACGCCAAGTCCGACACCCGGCAGTTCGGCGACGCCCACACCCGCGCCCACGGGGACGCCAAGTCCGACACCCGGCGGATCGGCCACACCCACCCCTACTCCGATGGCCACGCCGACTCCGACACCGGGCAGTTCGCCGACGCCGACCCCTGCTCCCACCGCCACCCCAACTCCGACGCCCGGCAGTTCGCCGACCCCGATCCCCGCCCAATTCGGCAACATCTCATCGCGCATTAGCGTCGGCACCGGCAACGACGTCTTGATCGGCGGTTTCATCATCACCGGCACTCAATCCAAAAAGGTGATCGTTCGCGCGATTGCGCCTTCGTTGCCGATTCCAGGAGTGCTCGCTGATCCGACCCTGGAGCTGCATGACAGCAACGGCCAGTTGCTGCAGACCAACGACAACTGGGTCGACAGCCCCAACAAACAGGAAATTCTCAATTCCCTTCCGCCGACCAACGACAAGGAATCCGCCATTGTCGCCACCCTCGCGCCAGGGGCTTACACCGCCATCGTCAGCGGAGTCAACGGCACCACCGGGATCGCGGTCGTCGAAGTTTACGATCTCAATACGGCCGCCGATTCCAAGCTCGCCAATATTTCCACGCGCGCGCCGGTCCAGACCGGTAACAACATCCTGATTGGCGGGTTCATTGTCCTGGGGCAGCAATCCCAACACGTCATTGTTCGTGCCCTCGGCCCATCCCTTCCCTTCAATGGAACGCTCCCCGATCCCACCCTCGAATTGCATGACGGCAACGGGACCCAGTTCGCCGCCAACGATAACTGGCGAACCGACCAGGAGGCAGAAATCCTGGCCACCATCCCGCCCCAGAACGACGCGGAATCCGCGATCGTAGCCACCTTGCAGCCGGGCAATTACACCGCTGTGGTTCGCGGCGTAAATGGAACTGTGGGTGTGGGGTTGATCGAGGTCTATCACCTCCCGTAACAGCGCTCTCAGAGCGGATCGACCGCGGCCCCGAGCCGCACAAATGCGAGGGCGAATGGCCTGTCATGTGCTCGTAAAATGGGATGCGCAGGCTCGCTTTTATTTTGCTTATTCTCGTCGCAACGGCTTTCAGCAGCGCCGTTGCCCGCGTCCTGCCGCTCACCGCGAAGGAAGTGGCGCTCATGCTGCGGGCCGGCTACTCGAGCCAAACCGTGCAGGAGGAATTAGCCGCTCGCCATTTTGCGGGGACGTGCGACGCCGCCGCGGAAAAAGTTTTGCGCGACGCCGGGGCCTCTGAAGCACTGATCGAGGTCCTCAAAAAAGGAACGTACCAAAGCTCGCCGGCCGATGCCCAGGCTGCCCAGGATCAAATCGCGCTCCAGAAGCAGAAACAGGCGCTCGAGGCTGAGCGTTCGCGCAAATTCGACACGCTTTACCAAAGCCAGCTCGCCCGGGAGCGAGCCGCGGCGCCTTCGAAGACGGAATCCTCTTCCGCAGTCACGGGCCTTCTCAAAGGCGACCTCGTGACTTGGAAAACCGGGAGCCTTGTTCGGTTCGACGACGAGCAACTGGGGAAAAAGAAACTAATCGCCTTCTATTTCTCGGCCCAATGGTGTGGGCCTTGCCGCGCATTCACGCCCAAGCTGGTTGAATTTTACAATCAAACCGCGGCCCAGCATCCGGAGTTCGAAATTGTTTTCGTCAGCTACGATAAGTCGCCCTTCGGAATGGAAACGTACATGCGCGAAAGCAAGATGCCCTGGCCAGCCATCGATTTCGCCAAGCTGCCCGGCAAAGCGGCGATCAAAAAATATGCTGGCGAGAGCATTCCCTGCCTGGTCGTCGTGGATGCCGCTGGCAACGTCGTTGCCGATACCTACGCCGGAAAAAATTACCTCGGCCCGGAGAAGGTCATTGGAGACCTCACCGCGATGTTCGCGAAATCGTCGACTCCGGGCATTGCCGGAATCCAGTAAGGATTAGCCTTCGATCAGCGGCGTCGCTCCCGGAACGCCGATTGCCAAATAACTTCGCATCTGTTCTGATCGGGCATGAACAGACGCCGCTTTGTGCAGTCGAGCGTCGCGGGAGGATTGACTCTGGCGGTCACGCCCCGCGCGCTCTTGGGCCAGTCGCCTACCGTTATGAACTCGAAAACAGTCAAGCCGGTCGTGATCGCTTCGGCGAACGGTAACAAATTCAAAAATGGCGGGGAGATGACCTGCGTCCAAAAAGCGTTCACGATGATGACCAGCGGGGGCTCCGATGTCTTGGACGCCTTGATCGCCGGCGTAAACATCGTGGAGCTCGATCCGCTCGACGACAGCGTGGGCTACGGCGGGTTGCCGAACGCGGACGGCGTGGTGCAGCTCGATTCCTGTTGCATGCACGGACCAAAACGCCGGGCCGGCGGCGTTGCCTGCCTCGAAGGGGTGCGGACGCCGTCGTTGGTCGCCAAGGCGGTCATGGACCAAACGGACCACCATCTCATTGTCGGCAAAGGCGCCCAGGATTTCGCGCGCGGGCTTGGCTTCAAGATCGAGGATGATTTGAACACGGAACATTCGCGGCAGCTCTGGCTGGATTGGAAACGGCGGATCGACCCAAAGCATTACCTTGATCCACAGAAACGAGCGGAGGCGGGGCGCGAGGCGATGCGGCAAATGGTTGCGGAAGGCTTGATCGATCCCCGGCATATTTACGGCACGATCAATTGCGACGGAGTCAATGCCAAAGGCGAGGTCTGCGGCGTGACAACGACGAGCGGCCTTTCCTGGAAAATTCCCGGGCGGGTCGGAGATTCGCCCATTCTGGGGGCCGGCCTTTACGTGGACGGCGAAATCGGCGCTGCTGGTTCCACCGGCCGCGGCGAAGCCAATCTCTACAACCTTTGCTCCTTCCTGATCGTCGAAAATATGCGCAAGGGCATGCATCCGAAAGATGCCGGCATGGAAGCCTGCCGCCGAATCAAAGCCAACACGGTTGAGAAGCGCCTGCTCAACAGCAAGGGCAATCCGAATTTCGGAATCAATTTCTACATCCTGAATGCGAAGGGCGAATACGCCGGGGTTTCCATGTATCCCGAATTTATCCGGGAGAGCACCGGGGAAGTCGTAAAAACGACCTACGCTGTCTGCACGGAGAAAGGTCCGGAGACATTGCCCTGCGAGGCGCTCTTGCCGGGAAGGGCGGAGGATTAAGCTCGCGTTCCCGACTTCAAATCGTTACAACCGCAATCCAACCCAATCCCCACCATGAAAAATAAATTACACACGATCACGGCCTGTATCGCAGCCTTCGCCTGCTGCACACCGATGGCTCTTTCCGCGGCCACCAAAAAAGCGCCCTCGCCGACTCCGAGCCCAATGGCTTCGGTCTCGCCGAAATCCAAACCGTCGCCTGCTCCTAAAACAACGAGCTCGCCCGCCGGCAACACGACCACCGACCCGAACAAAGCGCGCGCGATCCCATTCCACGGAACGATCTCCGCCGTCGATCAAAGGGCGAAAACGTTCACGATCGCCGGGAAAGAGCATTCGCGCGTTTTCAAAATCACCGACAAGACCGTGGTGACCAAGGCGGGCAAGCCCGCCACCATGAAGGATATCGTCGCCAATGAAGAGGCGCGCGGATCCTATTGGAAGGTCATGGATGGATCGCTCGAAGCGAAAACCGTGAAACTCGGGCCGAAGACGGACGCCGAAAAGGCGGCGGACGAAAAAGCCAAAGCGCGCAAGAAGGAGAAAGAGAGCGCCGAACCGAGCGCTTCGCCTTCCGCCTCGCCTAAACCGTAGCGTCCCCATAGCTGTTGCACTGTGGGCAACGCCGGAAGCGCCGAGGGCGCGCCCTCAACCTAAGCCTGGGGCAACGCCCCAGGACTTGGAGTTTTGATGCGAACAGCGCTGAAAGCGCGACTCAAATCCTCTCACGTAGCGCTTTTGTGAACCGCGCTTTCAGCGCTGGCGCCATTTGCGAACCCGCTTACCTGGGGCGTTGCCCCAGGCTTGATTGAAATGACGCCTTTGGCGTCAAGAAACATCACATCGCCGCCTTAATGGCCGCCCGCAGGTCGGCGACAAAAAGCTTGTACTCGCGCTCGCGCGATTCTTCGTCCGGCTGCCGGAGCAGGGACGAGGGATGCACCGTCGCCACGACTTTCGGCGCGAGCTCGGATTCGAGAACTTTGCCGCGCTCCCGCGTGACGCGAAACGACGGCCCGAAGATCGCCTGGGCTGCGGTCGCGCCCAGGCAAACAAGCAGGGCCGGCCTGACGACTCGCAGCTCCGCCTCCAACCATGGCCGGCAAGCGGCGATCTCGCGTGAGTTTGGTTTCTTGTGGATGCGACGCTTGCCGCGCGGTTCCCATTTGAAGTGCTTTACCGTGTTCGTGACGTAAACCTCGCTGCGATCGATCCCCGCTGCCTCCAGGGCGCGATCGAGAATTTGCCCGGCAGGGCCGACGAACGGTTTGCCGGTCACGTCTTCCTGGTCTCCCGGCTGTTCGCCCAGCAGCATCAGCGTGGCGCCTTTCGGTCCTTCGCCGAAGACGGTTTGGGTTGCATGCCGATAAAGATGGCAGGCCGTGCAGGACTTCGCCGCGGTCTTCAACGTCGTCAGACTTGTTGTTTCCGGCACGGGCGCGGGAATCCAATCTCGTTCGTTCTTCGCGACAAACTTCGTGGCCACAACAGTTCTTCGCATTCCTTGCGTTTCCCGCGCGTGCAGACTGTCTTTCTTTGCTATACGCAATCATGTCTTCGCTCCAGACCGCCCGCCTGATCTTGCGACCCTTCATCGAGAATGATCTCGACGCTCTGTCGGCGCTGATGGCGAACCAGGATTTCATGCGTTTCTCCCTCGGCATTTTTTCCCGCGAACAGACGGCGGACTTTCTCGAGAAGGTGCGGGCCCGCGATCGCGCGGGGTTACCGTCGCAATTCGCAGTGGTTTTGCGCGAGAACGGACTCCTCATCGGCTACTGCGGCTTCTTCCTCCAGATCGTCAACGATGTGGAGGAGTTGGAGATTGGTTACCGCATCGATCCCGCGTTCTGGAACCGAGGGATCGCCACCGAGGCAGCCCACGCCGTCCGCGATCATGCGTTCACCAAACTCGATCTTCGACGAATTATTTCACTCATCCATCCCGACAATGCCGCCTCCCGTCGCGTGGCGGAAAAAAATGGGATGACGCTGGAAAAAGAAACCGTCTTCCGCGGTTTCCCGACGATCGTGTTCAGTATCGACAATCCCACGTCAGGCAGCCGGTGATGGCGGGGCAACGATCACATCGGCAGACCCTTTTTCGTGTCGCTGGATAAACTCCTTCGCCAGGGCGCGGTAGGCCCGCGCGCCGGCGCCACTCGAATCGTGTTCGAGGATTGATTTACCGAAGCTGGGCGCTTCGCTCAGCCGGACGGTGCGCGGAATCACGGTTTCGTAAACGCGTTCGCCAAAATGAGCGCGCACATCAGCAACTACCTGTGCGCTCAGATTCGTGCGGCTGTCGAACATTGTCATGACGATCCCGCCAATCTCCAGGCGATCGTTCGCGCCGGAGTCGCGTACCTGTTCGATGATCCGGACGATCTTCACCAGGCCTTCCAGCGCGAAGAATTCGCATTGGATCGGCGTGAGCAATTCGTCGGCGGCCGCGAGGGCATTCGTCATGAGAATGCCGAGCGACGGCGGGCAATCGAGCAGAACGAAATCGAAAGTGTTATCAGCGCGCAAAGGCGCGAGCGTTTCGGCGAGCCGGGTTAGATGATTGTCGAGCCGGGCGATTTCCACCTCCGCGCCCGCCAGATCGAGATCGGCCGGCACAATGAAAACGCGTTCGACGCGCGTCGGCACAACTTTCTCCGCAATGGCCGCATTGCCGAGCAACGGCTCGTACAAGCTCTCGCCCTCGAGCTCCTGCAACCCGAACGAACTGGTCGCGTTCCCCTGCGGATCGAGATCGATAAGCAAAATCCGCAACCCCGCTTCGGCGAGCGCACATCCGAGATTCACCGCCGTCGTGGTCTTGCCGACCCCGCCTTTCTGGTTTGCGATCGCGATGATTCTCATGCCTTGGGAACGATTTGGGTCCGGAGCTCGAAAGTGCGGCGGCCGTCCTTTTCCTGCCAGAGCAAATGCTCGGGATCGGGCAACATTTCAGTGACTTCGAGCTCTCCGGATTTCGTCAGCCAGCCGTGAAAAATCTCGAGAAAAAGATAACTCTCAAGGTCGACGAAAACCGGCTTCGTATCCTTGTCGCGGCCTTCCACTCCGCTACGGCGGAGGGCTTGTTCGCTGGGACGAATGTAAACGCACCGCGGCCAGCCCTTCGCCGCCCGTAATCGCTCGATCGCCACGACGAGGTTTCGAGAGACCCCCGTATAATCCCCGGCCGGCAATTCCTCCAGGCTCACTGTCCACGAGCGGCGTTGCACAATGACCTTTCC
Organism: Chthoniobacterales bacterium; assembly: GCA_035274845.1. Lineage (NCBI taxonomy): Bacteria > Pseudomonadati > Verrucomicrobiota > Spartobacteria > Chthoniobacterales > Chthoniobacterales bacterium. Next base: position 81,999 of record DATENU010000005.1, on the reverse strand, counting down.
GCAGCGCAACCTCGGCATATGCGGAGTGCGGCCGAACAAAAACGGATGGAACCCGAGCGGGATTACCCAGGCGCGGGCGAAGGAACCGAGATACTCGCGCGAGCTCCGCGTGCGCAAACCGACATCGCCACTCAATTCGTCAGCGAACACTTCGATCTCGGCGGGCGGAATAATTCGCCAGCGAGGATTGCCTCGTTGCGGCGCGACGAAATTCGTCAAGTCCGGAAGAGCATCGAATACCCGCACGGTGGTGGTGGCGGTGAAATCGGTCGCAAAAAATCCGTAATGAAAGGTTGGCTGCCCTTTGGTCGTGCTGGCCAGGGCGCGACCGAGGGCTTCCTTATCCGGGCATGCCCAGTAAAACCCGTGGTGAAGCATCGCCACGGGCGGATGAAGTTCCGCCAGGACCCATTCGTATTCCCCGCGAGCCACTGCTTCGACTGACCTGGCCGAGATCTGCATGTCAGCCGAGGGATAAGTGTACTCGTCAAACGTCGGATACTGGAAATCCCGGCGAATGAAATGGCAGTCGTCTGTTGTGAGTTGCCATTCTTCCGCATCTGGACGCTGCCGAACCCGCTCCCGAAAAGCGGCCTTCACTTCCTGAAAAGCCAGATGGGCCAGCCCGACCATGGCCGGACCGGTCAGGGGCATTCTAAGATGCTCGCAATGTCGCAGGAAGGCAGGCAAAGGCAGCGCGCCATTTTGCAGCGGCGCTTTTTCGAGCAATCCCCGCAATCCCGCCGCGACGCGGCTTGCGATGAACGCGTAGCAATCGCGCCAGAGATCAATCCACGGTTCAGCGTCGCGCGTGACTTCGTTGATCAGGTTTTCGCCAATGGAAAAACCACATTCCCGAAAACATTCCTCGCCAATCGGATTCGCCGCCGAATAAAGAAAACGGCTTCCTGCCTTGGGCACGGCGCCTAATTCCCGGAGACGATTATCAGCCTCGTCGATGATTTGAATGCGCGCAGCCATCTCTTCTGCGGCGGCAAACTTGCCCGGAAGCGCGGAGATTGGCTGGAGCTGTTCCAGCCACCGGCGGCGAACGGGAGAATCCCGCCAGGACTGAACGTCCGTGACCAAAACATCAAATGGATGCGGCTCAAGCGCGGGAACCTCCACTTCCCAGCGAATGATTTCCTGGGCCGCGAATTGTTCGAGCTGGGTTAAGCTCGGATCTAACCCATGCGCGGGGGTTCCGCCGTCACAGCGTGAAAGGAGCACTACTGCTTCCGGGTCGAGCGCGATCTTTTCTCCCGTGCCGGTGAAAACAAATTGATCTCCCTCCAGCTGCCCACACGGATTTAGGCGCGGAGCCAGCTCAGGGCGAATGTCTGGATCTGCATTCAGCGCCGCGGCGGCACCCTGGGCGGTCCATCGTTCCAGGAAAGTTTCCCGCGCGGCGATCCCGGGCTGGGGCTCGAGCCGAAGCGCCCTGGGTTCTCCTGCGATCGTTCCCCATCCTTCGGGGCCAAATGCGCTCAACGAATCGTTCTTGGCGCAAACGCGCTGCAAATAGAGAAGCAGATGCCGCTCGTGGGCGCGCGCTTGCTTGTTTCGAGGCGGCAAGCATCCGGCGGCGCCGGAGGTCTGCCTGGCTAAACGCTCGCGCAAGTCCCCCGCCGTGAAGACCAGGTACGGCGGCAGAACGGTGCCCGCAGCTTCCAAAAGAGCTGTCCGCGCCAGAGCCAGCTCTCGCTGTAATGATTCCTCGAGCCGCGCTTCGGCTGCCGCGAGACCAGACGCGACTTCCCAACAATGCGCGAACGCTTGAGACGGCTGGTCGGCCGCGGGCGGCATTGTTCCGGAACGGATCGCTTTACGCCAGGCTCGAAACAATTCCTCGGAAAGTCCGTGACCTCGGTGCCGAAGAAGGCCTTCGACCTCCGATTTCGACTTCGCGAAAGTGTCCTGCCGGACCATGAGATCACGCGCCAGAGCCGCACTCTCCGCCGTTGCCAGTTTTTCGAGGACATCGAACGGCACGCCGGCCATCCGGATTAGAAAAATGGGAGCGACGCGATAGACGGAGTCGGACACTCGTTCAAGAGAACGGAAGCCGCTCGCAGTGACAAGCGAAAGTCATGGGGGGATTCTCGAACTCGGAGGGATGGCTAGTTATTCAGCAGCGGCAAACGAATGGTGAAACTCGTCCCCATCGGGGGAGTGCTGTCCACTTTGATGGAACCGTTGTGATCTTCGACGACCTTCTTGGTGATATAGAGGCCGAGACCAGTCCCGCTCTTCCCCTGTTTCGTCGTAAAATAGGGATCGAAGATTTTCGACATCTGCGCCGGGGTGATACCGGCCCCGGTATCTTCAACCCGAACATCGACGTAAAAATCCTTGCGCAAGCAGCTCACCGTCACAGCGCCTTTTTGCTCGCCGGAGGCCTGCAAGGCGTTGATAATGACGTTTTGGATCCCGCGCGTCAGCTGCACGGAATCGCCCAAAAGAGTGCAAGGATCATCGCAAATATTGCACTTTAGCTCGACGCCGCTCTGGACCGCCATCGGGCCCACGCCTTTGACGACTTCGCGGACGATTCCCGAAACCGAAATCTCCTTGTGCGGCGCGGCTTCCACGCTGCCGTAACTCTGCCACATGGTGAGCAGTTCACGACAAAGCCGCACATTCTGCTCGATAATATTGAGCTCCTTCGCGGAGGTCGGAGTCTTCGAGCCATTCTCCTTTTCCGATTGCTCAAGTTTCTTCGCGAGGAGCTGAACGTAGCCCCAGACAATGGTGAGAGGGTTGCCGAGATCGTGAACGAACTCGGCGGAGGCCTGGCCTAACGAGGCCAATCTTTCCTTTTGCGCGAGCTCTTTGAGCAGCCGGTTATTCAGCTCCTTGATTTCTTCGGCCGCGTTCACGCCGGTGCGGTGAACGCGAGTTCGCTCGACGTTGCGTCCGATTACTTCCCGCATCTCGCGGGCATCGAATGGCTTGTTGATATAATCATTCGCGCCCAGTCGCAGCGCTTCTTGCGCCGTTTCCAGCGCCCCAAAACCAGTCAGCATGATTACGGCGACGTGGGGGTCGATCTCCCGGATTCGCCGGAGGCCATCTATCCCGCTCGCCCCGGGCATCCGAATGTCCGTGATCACCGCATCGGGTTGCTTTTCCTTTAAAAGTTTGATCCCGGCGTCGACGCAATCGGCCGTGTAAACCTGATAATTCGGCTTCAAAAGCATCCTCAAACTTTCGCGGGGACCTAATTCGTCATCGATGACGAGGACTTGAGGAAGATCGGAGGCAACAGACATTGTCGGTGAAAGATAGCTAAGGCCGTGCCGTGAAAAGAGTGTATATTAAGGGACCCTCGCCGTCCATCGGCCTCTGAGAGCCTGAAGATTTTCGGGCCGAACACAAGATACAACTTGTGAATAAGTCGATAATTTGGTGAATAACATTTGTCAGCCGGGCGAAAAAAATATAATGACTGGATTTAACGTAATCGCTAGAATGCCCGACTTTGTGTCGAAATCCGAATCAATATAAGAAGCGGCCATGTTCATGCGAAATCGCGTCGTTGTTACAGGAATGGGCATCCTAGCGCCCAATGGCATTGGCTTAAAAGCCTTTTGGGACTCGCTTGTCGCCGGCCGCAGTGGCGTCGGGCCGATTACGCGGTTTGATCCAAGCGCGTTCGAGAGCCGAATCGCCGGTGAGGTGAAGAATTTTGACCCTTTGGATTACATCGAGCCGAAGTTCAAGCCAAAGCGGATGGCGCGTCATACTCAGTTCGCCTTCGCCGCGATGAAGATGGCGCTCGCGGACGCTGAGTTCGAGCCATCGAGACATCCAGTCGATCATCCTATTCCGGTTATGCTGGGCGTCAGCACGACAGCGATGGACATTCTCGACGATTGTTGGGGTGATCTTTCCGAACGCGGGCCGCGAGGTGTCCGCGCGGGAGTAATAGATGGCCAACCGCAGGCGGCTACTCAAGTCCTGACGATGGCGTTGGGGATATCCGCGCATGCCACGACGATTTCATCAGCTTGTCCGTCAGGCTTGGATGCCGTTGCCACCGCTGCCGCGATGATTCGGAGGGGAGAGGCCGATATCGCGGTTGCTGGCGGGACTGATGCCGCGATTACGCCGGTAACCATGGCTAGTTTCGCCACCGCGGGGTTGAGTTCTACGCGCAATTCCGACCCGGAGCGCGCCAGCCGGCCTTTCGATCTGTTGCGAGATTCAGGCATTATTTCCGAGGGGGCCGGAATGCTGATCCTGGAAAATTACGAAACCGCCGTCGCCCGCGGAGTTACGCCCCACCTGGAAATCACCGGTTATGGCACGCAAGGTGATGATTACTCGAGCCATGAATTGTTCGGGCTAGGGCAAACGATGCGAAGTGCGCTCACCAGTGCAGGCAAGAATCCGGAAGATGTCGATTACATTTGCGCGTACGGCCCGGGGCATCCGGCTCTCGATATCGTCGAGACAGACATGATCAAGCGCGTGTTCGGACGGCGCGCTTACAGCATTCCTGTCAGCTCGATCAAGGGAGTGACGGGAAACGCGCTCTCGGCCGCTGGCCCCCACCAAATCATCACCTGCGCGTTGTGCTTTAAGCATGAAATGATTCCACCGACAGCAAACTACGAAGTGGCCGACCCTCGCTGCGACCTCGATTATGTCCCGGGTCGTTTCCGCAATCGCCGGATCAACACTGCGCTAATCAACGTCCGCGGCTTGGGCGGAGGGAATAGCAGCCTGGTGGTTGAACGCGTTCAGGAATGAACGTCGCGACCCTCCCCCTCTGGCTGGCCCTTTTCCTTCAACTAGGTCTGGGGGTGGCAGTTTTTCGCGCGAATCCGAGAAGTTACGTTAACCAGAGTTTCCTGCTTGTTTCGGTAATCCTGTCGGCGTGGCTCGTCTCGCTTCATCTCGCCTTTGGGGCCACGCAAGGTGGTCCTGCGGCCTTCTGGATCCGCAATGCGTCCGCCAGCGGCCTTTTCATGGCGACTGGTTTTAATGTGCTCAGACTTGCAATTCTCTGCCGGGAGGGAGGATGGCGTGTCATCTGGAGACAGTCGGCGATCCTGGCCCTATCCAGCCTGGTCGTAGGCGCGATGTGTTATACGCCTTTGTTCCTAAGATACGCGGAAATCCGAGCCGGCGAGATTCCACGCCCCGTTTACGGTCCGTTACTTCCTGTTTACAGCTGTTTCTGCGCGATCGTTGGGCTCGCCGTGATGGGTCTTTACGTGCGAGACCTCCGGAGGACGAGCGGCATGCAGAAGGTCGAGCTCCAGTTTGTCGTCGCCGGCTGCGCGGTTCTGGCCGGACTACTCGCCTTTATGCCGGTCCTCGGGAACCGAGACATCGCGGTGCAGTTCGCGCCCTTCAGAATCGTGATTTTCAGCCTGGTGATCGCCTACGGCGTGTCGACGCGAAAAATCATGGAGGTAGGATTTTTCTTCCGTCGCATCACCGCTTACGCGGTTCTGACTGCATATCTGCTCGCCATCTACACCGCGGTGTGGTGGCTCGTATCGACTGCTTTTCACTCGTCGTTTCCTCATGAGAGCCGAACGGTCGCACACGTGGCGGCAGCACTCGTGCTCGCCTTTGCGATGGCTCCGGCCCGAGGCATATCCCAATCCCTGGCCAACCGCCTTTTCGTCCGCACCCGCGGGATCGATTTTCAATCCACCATGCGCGAGGCCGCGGGAATCCTAAAATCGGTGACGACGCTTCAGGATCTACTTGGTCGGTTCGCTACGACGATTGGGGAAGCGGTTGGAACCGAACGCGTTTTGATTCTCCTTCCAGAGAAGGACGCATATGTGCAGCATTACCCGCCCACTCAACCCGAAATGGGAGCAAGCGAGCTCCGCCTGAGTCGCGAGGAGCCGATGATTTCGTATCTCGAAACGCACCATGAAATCCTCGTTCTCGACGAGCTATATCGTGTTCGCACCACTCCGGAGATGGATCAGGCTGCTCAGGAAATGGAGAAACTCAAGATGGCAGTGGCCATCGGAATTTTTTCCCGTCAGCACCTTGCCGGCGTCATGCTCCTGGGCCCCCGGATCTCCGGCCGGATTTACGGCGCGGTCGAACAAAACGCGCTTCAGGTCCTTTGCGGGCAACTCGCGGTGGCGATCGATAACGCGCAGCTCTTCACCGAAGTGCAGAATGCCCGGATCTATAACGAAACGCTGCTCGAGAATCTGACCACCGGCGTCATCGCGGCGGGCGCGGATGAATGCGTCACCGTGTTCAATAACGAGGCGGGGCAAATCACCGGACTGGATCCCCGCGACCTCATCGATGATTCAATCGACCGGTTGCCGGCAGGGCTGCGACAAATCCTTTCCGACACCTTGCGCACCGGCGACCGGCAGGAAAATGGCGAGCTCATCGTCCCGTTGGACGACCACAACGCCATCGTCCGCGCCAGCAGCTCGATCTTCCACGGAGAACAGGGCGAAATGCTGGGCGCGCTGGTGGTATTGACGGATATCACCGCCTTGAAACGCCTCGAACTCCAAATCCGCCGGAGCGACCGGCTCGCCAGCCTCGGGACCCTCTCCGCCGGGATGGCGCATGAAATTAAGAATCCGCTCGTCTCCATCAAGACTTTCGCCCAGCTCTTGCCGGAGCGTTATCAGGATTCCGATTTCCGGGACACCTTTTCGAATCTGATTGGACACGAGATCGATCGGATCGATTCGCTGGTCAATCAGCTGCTACGTTTCGCGCGTCCGGCCAAACCGGTTTTGAAGCCGATGCACGTCCATGACGTGCTCGAAAAATCGCTCCAGCTCGTCGGGCACCGGCTGTACCAGAAGGAAATCAAATTAACTCGTTCCTGGCGGGCCGATGTGGATACTATCCGCGCCGATGCCGACCAACTGGAGCAGGTTTTCCTCAATTTTTTCCTCAACGCCATGGACGCCATGAATCGGGGCGGAGAACTCAGCGTTGGCACCGAGATTCGCGCCGCCAGTGAATGGGTCGCCGCGATCTCGGGCAGCAATGGAGAATCGCACGAGGTGTTGCTCGTGACGATCCGCGACGATGGCGAAGGCATTCGAACTGAAGATATCCCGCACGTCTTCGATCCTTTCTTCACCACGAAAGATTACGGAACGGGCCTGGGATTGTCCGTTGTCCACGGCATCATCCAGGAGCATGGCGGACAGATTGAAGTTGAAAGCGAACTCAGCAAAGGCACGTCCTTTCACATCTTGTTGCCGCTGGTCCGTTTCGCGCAGGAGGTCGTAGCGGCATGACCCCCACTCCTATTTGCATTCTTTACTCGCAGGACCCCGATCTGATTCGCCGGGCGAAAGCGTTTCTCACCGCGCTCGCCCAGGTGCGACATGTCAGTTCGGCGGATCGTCTCGACGCCGTTCTCCAGCAGAACAGTCCCGCCATCCTTATTTTGGATTTGCGGGCGAAAGAGGCTCGCGATCTTCTCGAACAAATCCAGGCGGCGTTGCCGGATATCCTGATCATCGCCCTCGGAACCCCTCGCTCGGATCCTCTCCGCGAGGCAGAGCAAGCAGGCGTCTACACGGCCGAAGATCTGCAGATCGACCGGCGCCGATTGCAGGCCCTGGTTTCCCGCGGCTTTGATCACCTGCGCGTTTTGCAGGAAAACCGCGACCTGCGAGAGCACGCGCTCGTGCCGGTCACGCCCGAACCTTTGCGGCGCATCGAACCCACCCCAGACCGCCGCGAATCATCCATGCCCCTTATGCGTTTCCCCCGAGTTTTTCGCCGATTCGATAATGTCGAAACCCTGCTCGCCAGCGTGGTTGAAAGTGTGGCTGATGCCACTGGCGTCGGCCGCGTCGGCATTTTTTCCAAAATAAGACAAAGCGATCGCTACCGGTTGCGCGCGGGCCTGCGCTGTCTGCCGGAGACCCACGAAGTCGAATATGGCGAGCGCGATTCGCTCGTGCGCTGGTTCGAACTGCACGCCCACCTGATCTCCCGCGCCAATCTTCCCCAGGTGGAACACGCCCAGCGCGCCCTGATGCGGCGCGCTCTGGACACCTTCGGCGCGGAAGTCATCGTCCCCATGCACGCCCGCGGTCGCATCATCGGCTGGCTCTTTTTCGGCCACCGCGTCACTGGCCAGCGTTTTGAATACAACGACCTCGAAGGGCTAATGATGCTCGCCGAGCACGTCTCGACCGTCCTCGAAAATGCTCTCCTCTATGAAGAAGTCACGGTCCAAAAAACTCTCGCCGAAACCCTCCTAAAATCGATTCCGCCCGGAATTGTGGCGACGGACGAAGAGGCCAACATTCGCTGGTTTAATCCTACCGCCGAAGAGATCCTCGGCGTAAATGCCGGGGAGGCTCTGAATCAGCCGGTCGAAGCAATCGGCGGGCGCCTGGCGACTTTCCTTCGGGAGACGTTGGACGCGAAGGAAAATTTACCGGCGCGACAATGGATCGATCCTAACACGCGGCGCTCGCTTTCCGTCGAGACGCGCCGCCTGATCGACCAAAAAACACCGCTGGGGGCAGTCGCGGTGGTCCATGATTTGACCGCCGAGGAAAATCTTCGCCAGAAACAGGACCTGGTGGATCGCGCTGCGTTCTGGACGGATCTCGCGGCCAGCATGTCCCACGAAATTCGAAATCCGCTCGTAGCGATCAAGACCTTTGCCCAGCTGCTTCCGGAGCGTTTCGAAGACCCCGATTTCCGAAAGGATTTCAATGAAATCGTCGTCCAGGAGATCGATCGGCTCGATAAGATTATTACCCAGATCAATAACTTCGCTCATCCCACCGAATTGGTGATGAAACCCGTCGATGTTCGTTCTTCGGTGAAAAAGGCCATTGAGCTGGCGCGCGTTCGCGTGGCTAAAAATGGGGTGGCCGTCGATACGACGCTGCCGAGCGATCTCCCCAGAGTACTGGGCGACGAGAAAGCGCTCACCGAAGCGTTTGCCCATCTCGTCGCCAACGCCGCCGAGGCGACCTCCGGGCAGAGCAAACCCCGGATCACCCTGGCCGCCAAGTCGATCCGCGAGGGAGATCGGGCCAGCGGTGTCGTCATAACGGTCCAGGATAACGGCAAGGGCATCTCGCCTGACCTGCGCGAAAAGATTTTTTCGCCTTTTTGCACCACCAAGGCGCGCGGCATGGGCCTGGGCCTTCCGATTGTGAAACGAACGATTTTTGATCACAACGGCCGCGTTGATATCGACTCCAATCCCCACGGCACCTCTGTCAGCGTCATGCTCCCGGCGACTCCGAACGGCGACTGACGCCATTTTCGATTTTCGATTTTCGATTTTCGATTTAGGATTCCGTCCCCGCTCGGAATCCACCATCAAATCCTAGATTCAACGGTATGATCGTAACCACCGCCCAACTCTACAAAGTCGCCTACGGAAAGTTTGCCGTCGGGGCCTATAACATCAACAACATGGAACAGCTCCTGGGACTGTTTAGCGGCAATGTTCGAAGCCAGGCGCCGTTCATCATCCAGCTTTCAAAAGGGGCCCGGAAATATGCCGACAAACGCATGCTCGAAGCCATGATTCGCACGGCGGAAGAAATGTTTCCCGAAGCGATTTTCGCCGTCCACCTCGACCATGGCGATGAGGAAACCTGCTACGACTGCATCTCCTCCGGTTTCTACAGCTCCGTCATGATCGACGCGAGTCACGAATCGTTCGAAGAAAACATCGCCATTACCAAGCGGGTGGTCGATCGAGCCCACGAGAAAGGCATCAGTGTCGAAGCCGAGCTCGGCCAGCTCGGAGGAGTCGAGGAGGACATCAAAGTCGATGAAGGACACGCTTCGCTAACGAACCCGACAGAGGCGGTTGAATTCGTGAAGCGCACTGGGTGCGATTCGCTCGCGGCCGCCATCGGGACGAGTCATGGCGCCTATAAATTCAAAGGGCAACAGAGTCTCCATTTCGAAGTGATTGAGGAGATCAAGAAACTGATTCCCGGGATGCCCATTGTGATGCACGGCAGTTCGAGCGTTCCCGTGGAGGAAGTGCAGCGCATCAATGCGGCCGGCGGCAAGCTGGATCCCTCGGCTCGCGGCGTAAATGAAGAGGAATATCTTCCGGCCGCCAAGCTCGGTGTGACAAAGGTAAACATCGATACCGATGGCCGTCTCGTCTGGACGCGAGTCCACCGGGAGTTTTTCCGAGACAAACCGGCCGAATTCGATTTCCGCCCGCCGGGCAAAATCTTTGTCGAGGAATACGCGAAATTCATCGCCCACAAAAATGGGAAGCTTGGCTCAGCCGGTCAACTGGATGCGGTTCGGGCGAGTCTGAAGAGCTAGGCTAAGCCAAGCTTAGACGCTGGGTTGTCTCGGGTCAGGGGCGTTCTGCCCGGAGGCCGAGGACCACACCCGTCCGAGGCTGGACGGTGGCCAATGCTGGCCGCAAAGGGGTCCAAATCAAGGCCCGGCGCGGTTTGGCAAGGATAGTGCTTATAGGAATTATAGTAATTCTAAAGAAAGCCAGCCATGAAAATCCTCAATCGCGATGCCGTCGAGTTCCTCCTCATCGATGATGACCCTGCCATCACCAAGTTCCTCGTTACTTACCTCAAGCAAAAAGGGCATACCTGCGAGTTCCTCATCGAAGGCTTCCAAACCGCCGCCTGGCTTGAGCGCCACAAATGCGACGTCGTGGTCGTCGACCTGAACATGCCCAAGGTGGATGGCATTTCGCTGATCTCGTTCATCCGGGAAATGAGCGTGACCCTGCCCATCATTGTCTTCACGGGCGTCGGATACGATGAAGAGCGGATGCATGCCGCGTTGCGCGCCGGAGCCAATGGCTACGTGAGCAAGAATCTTCCGATCGAACAGCTTTATTGCGTCCTCTCCCGCGTCCTCGCCACCTGCCAGCAGCGTGCTCGGCGCGAAGCCCTCGCGCGGCCCCACCCTGTCCTGGCCGGCGCCGCCTGATAACGCGCGCTGTCCGCCTCGAAAAATCAGGCCGGCGAAGCTTCCTCGAGAAGCCAGCGAAGCGCTTCTGCGGAAATGCATTCGGCCCCACACGCGCTGGCAGTTTCCTGCTCCAGCACATCGCTGGTCGCGACCAGAAGCTTGAAACTCTGACCATATTTGCTGGCCAGCCGCTCGATGATCGAGTCAGCGGTTTGACCGGCACGCGAATAGAAAATCTGGATTTCCCCCGGATCTGAAATTTCGCTAACTGCATTCCCCTTTCCATCGAAAACCACGGCGACTCGCGTCCCAGTCCAATCCTGGTAATCCCGCAGTTTCTTGGTCAGCGCCTCTCGCGCGAGGGAGGTCCGGCGCTTATGCAGTTGGCGCAATTCCGGCCAGGCGAAAATCACGCTGTGGCCGTCAACGATTAGATACTCTGCGCGCACTTTGCCTGCTCAAAGGTTCCTGGTGAGCCGGCAACAGTGCGAGCCCTCGGCTGCCCAAGGATCCTAGGTTTCCGCCGGAGCGGCCTGCTTTTTCGGCTTGGTCTTTTTCTTCGCCGGCTCGCGCCGAACTGGAGCAACTTTCGTCGCTGCTTTCTTGCGTTCCAAATAGGCCACGCGCCGACGACGTTTGACCCTCTTGCGATGTTGCTGACCCATATTCGGGTTCTATAGGATGGAAGTCGGATCAGCGCAACGTGAAAGCGAGCGGCTCCGCCGCCAAACTCCCCCAGGGACGCAAATAGGATTGCCAGAGCGGTCCCCGTTTCATACGAATTAGACCCCCCCGCGACTTCTCGCCCCCCTCGCTGTGATTACCCCCCGGAATCTGATCCTTGCTACCGTACTACTACTTACGCTTTCGGTGATTTTCGGCGTATTGAATCTGAAAAGGACCCGCGAACTGCGTTCTGACGCTGGGCGCGCCGAATCGGGCCGCGCAGCCGCGGAGCGACGCGGTATTGTCCGCGAAAAGGAGGCCGCGGAACGCGAAGCCGCCGTCGCCGCCGCCCGGGCGAAACTCGATGATTTCCAGAAGAAGGTGGCCCGCACCGAAGCCGAGCTGCTCCACGAGCAGGCTGAGAAAGGCGATTTGCAGGCAAGATTGCGCCAAAATGAAAACGAAATCGCTGAATTGAGCACGCGCGGCGAGGAGCCGAAACCGGCCGCAGTCGCGGCAGGCCCACCGGCTACTTCCCCGGCGGAGTTGCGAGCTCAATTGGAAGACGTCCGAAAACGGCTCGAGGCCGCCGAGCGGGAGAAGACGTTGCTCTCCGACAAAATGAAAGCGACTCAGGAACGGGCGGCCCAGCTTGAAGCGGAAAAGAGAAATCGACCGGCCGGCGGAGGAAATCCCGGCATCCGGGGCACCATTCTCGCCGTGAACCAGGCCTACAACTTTGTAGTCTTGAGCCTCGGCGGCCGCCAGGGAGTCGAGCCGAACTCCGAAATGCTGGTTCTGCGAGGTGGTTCGTTTATTGGCCGGATCCGGATTTCGTCAGTTGAACCTGCCACGGCTATCGGCGATATAATTACCAGCAGCCTGGCGCGCGGCGTCCAGGTCCAACCGGGTGATACTGTCATTTATGCTGGCAACAATTCCTGATTCCTTTGGCTTTCGATTCGTCAAATTTCTGCTGATCCTCGCCGCGACCGCGGCGCTGGGTTCCTGCGCATCCAAGGAACCGCCCGCCCTGGTGTCCGATCCCAGCGCGACCCACGAAACGTCTCTGCCGTGGAACGAGCAGCAAAAGTGGGAGCGCGAAGGCCAGGGAGCGATGCTCAACCAGCAACGCCGGTAACGCCCTGCCTTCCTAAATCCAGAATCCGGGCGGAATCACCGCGTTTTTGGGCACCACCACGATCCCATCGCGGATGAAGTAGTTGCCGGCGTCCATGTCCGCCGGTTTTCCTTCGGGTGTAATCACCACTCCATCCGCGATCCGGGCATTCTTGTCGATGATCGCGCGATCGATCACACAGTTGCGCCCGATCCCGATGGGCGGCGATCCGCGTTGCGCTCCAGCATCCGTCTCATAATAGTCAGCGCCCATTACGATGCTGTTTCGAATCGTCGCCCCGCTTTGGATGATACTGCGAACTCCAATGACCGACCGCTCAAGGTGCGCATCTGAGATAATGCAACCATCCGCGATGATCGCCTGGCGCAGAGTCGCTCCGTTGATCTTGCTGCCCGGCAAGAATCGCGGGTGAGTGTAGATCGGAGCCGCGGCCTCGAAAAAACTGTAGCTCGGCAGCAAGTCTGTGAGATCGAGATTGGCTTCGTAAAACGCCCGGATCGTCCCGATATCCTCCCAATAGCCATTGAAGACGTAACCGCTCACCTGCCGTTCCTGAATAGCTTGGGGAATGATGTGCTTCCCGAAATCAACCAAATCGTTGTCGAGGCATTCCACGAGCACGTCTCGATTGAAGACATAAATGCCCATCGACGCCTGGTAGAGTTCCGCGCCGGGGGCCGATCCAGCCGAGGCGAGAAGCTCGGGCCCCATTTTGAATTCGTTCAGGACGCTCGGGTCCTTCGGCTTCTCGACAAAATGAGTAACGCGCCGATCCGCGTCACTCAGCATGATCCCGAAGTCCGACGCCTGTTCGCGCGGGACCGGTTTGATCGCGAGCGTGATATCAGCGCCGGAACGGATGTGCTGATGCAGGAGCGCCCGAAAATCCATTCGATAAAGCTGATCGCCGCTGAGGATGATGTAGTAATCGAAAGGGTGCTCCAGAAAGTAGCGCATGTTTTGCCGGACAGCGTCGGCCGTGCCCTGATACCATTGAGAGCCTTCCGGCGTTTGCTGGGCCGCGAGGATGTCGACGAAGCTGCGCGAAAAATTGTCGAACTTGTAGCTCGCCTGGATATGGCGATGCAGCGACATGCTGTTGAACTGCGTGAGCACGTAGATCGAGCGCAGCCCGGAGTTGAGGCAATTGCTGATCGGGATATCCACGATCCGGTATTTGCCGCCCAACGGAACGGCGGGTTTCGATCGGTCCTTCGTCAGCGGAAACAAACGGGTTCCGGCGCCGCCGCCCATCACGATCGCCAGGGTGCGCCGGGTCGTTCCGGGAGGGAGCGCGGGAGTCGACAGGGCGGACGTGGCGTCCAGCGGCTGACGGTTAGAGCGGCTTTTCGGGTCCACAAATCAATTTAGGCAGATTGCCGCTCTCACCATCAAACATTTTCGCCGGGCCCGGCCGGTTGCACCCGTCCCGGCTTAATGTCACGCTCCTCTCATGTGTGGCATCGTCGGCTATGTCGGACGTTCGGAGGCGGCGCCCATCCTTCTCGATGGGCTGCGGCGCCTTGAATATCGGGGCTACGATTCCGCGGGCGTCGCGATCGTGGATGGCGATCGTGTGGAGACGCGAAAATGCGCCGGGAGGATCGCTGCTCTGGGCAAACTCATGGCCGACAATCCCCCCACCGGGACCTACGGCATCAGCCACACTCGCTGGGCTACCCATGGCAAACCCACCGATCAAAACGCTCATCCTCATTTCGATGCCTCCGGAAATCTGGCGCTCGTCCATAACGGCGTCATCGAAAATTACCAGGCGCTAAAAGATCAGCTCATCCGGGACGGCGACCGCAACTTTACTTCCGATACCGACACCGAAGTCCTGGCCCACCTCATTGGGAAACTTTACGACGCCTCTGTCGCAGCCGATTCCGAGCCCGGCTCGAACGGGAAGTCCAAGGCGAATCTCGCCAACAAAAAGGGACGTCTCGTCGATGCCGTTCGCGCCGCTTTGCGCCAGGTCATCGGCACCTACGGAATTGCACTCGTCCACCGCGACATTCCCGACTTCATCGTCGGCGCGCGCCGCGGCAGTCCACTCGTCCTCGGCGTTGGCAAAGAGGAGAATTTTCTCGCGAGCGACGTCAGCGCGATCGTCGCTTACACCCGGGACGCGGTCTATTTGAACGACTTCGACGTCGTCGCGGTTGAGCGCGATAAATTCGAGATCAGCTCGGTCGCCGGCGAGGGAGGCAATTACCAGCTCAGTAGGGTCGAGTTCACGGACGCCGACGTTAAGAAGGGCGATTACCCGCATTACATGCTCAAGGAGATCTTTGAGCAGCCCGGCTCCGTGCGCGATGCGATGCGCGGCCGGCTCAGCCCAGAGGAATGCACGGCCAAGCTCGGTGGGCTGAACATGACCCCGGCCCAGTTACGCGACGTGGGCCGCGTGGTTTTGACCGGCTGCGGAACGGCGCTGCACGCGGCCATGATTGGCGAATACCTGATTGAGGCGCTCGCTCAGATCCCGACCGAAGTGGAACACGCCAGCGAATTTCGCCACCGCAATACTCCCATGACCCGCGACACGCTGGTGTTCGCGATCAGTCAGAGTGGCGAGACGGCGGATACGCTTGGGGCCATGCGGGAGAGCCGGCGAAAAGGATATCGCACCCTCGGGATTTGCAACAATGTCGCGAGTTCCATCGCTCGGGAAAGCGACGGCGGTGTTTACATGCACGCTGGCCCCGAGATCGGAGTCGCCGCTACGAAATCGTTTACGTCGCAGGTCACGATCCTGGTCACGATCGGCCTGCTCCTCGGCCGCATGCGGCACCTTTCGACCTCCGAGGGAACCCGAATTATTGAGGCGCTCGAAGAGTTGCCTGAAAAGATCGAAGAGGTGCTGAAACTCAGCGATCAGATGAAGGCGATTGCGAAGAAATACGCTCAAGCCAGCGGTTTCCTCTTCTTCGGGCGCCAGTTCAATTACCCGATTGCGGTCGAAGCGGCCTTGAAACTGAAGGAGGTAACCTACCTTTTTGCCGAAGGCCATCCGAGCGCGGAATTAAAGCACGGCATTATCGCGCTCGTCCGGCCCGAACTCCCTTCGGTCTTCATCGCACCGGACGACACCATCTTTTCGAAGAACCTCAATAACATCGAACAGGTCCGGGCCCGGAAAGGCCCCGTCATCGCCGTTACCTCGGGCGCCTGCGCAAAACACCTCGAAAAAATCGCCGACGATATTGTAGTCGTGCCGAAGGTGCTCGACTTCCTCAGCCCGATCCTGACCGTGATTCCGCTCCAGCTGCTGGCCTACCACATGGCTGTCGAATTAGGCCGCGACGTCGACAAACCGCGCAACCTGGCAAAAAGCGTCACCGTCGAATAGTTGGCGGCCTAATAGATGTAGGGTTCCGGGAGCGAGAAAGCATTTTGCACAAGGTGCAGCCGTGGCTCGGCGCCTTCCGCGATGATCACTTCCACGACATCGAACCGAAAAAGGATGTCGGGATCGCCGAGCAGCCGTAGCCAGGCCAGCCCACCGCGAGAAATTCGTTTCCGTTTCTCCCGATCGACAGCATCGAGCGGCCGGCCGAAATCTTCTCGCGTCCGGGTTTTGACCTCCACGAAAACCAGGGTGTCGCCATCACGGCAGACGAGGTCAATCTCCCCACCGGTGCGACCACGAAAGTTATGGGACAGAATTTTGTATCCGTTCCGGCGGAGGAGCTTGCTCGCCAATTTCTCGCCCCGCGTTCCAAGTCGCAGATGCCGGGGAGGCGAACTCGAAAACCGGCTGCGCCACCGGTTCGAAAGATCGTCGATGAATCGGACAAGGCCCGTGTTCATGCAGTTTTATCAGGTGCAGCTCCGTCCCGTAGCCTTTGTGCTGACTGAAGCAATACTGGGGATACCGGGCGCAAAAGTCGCGCATAATCGTGTCCCGCGTGACCTTCGCGATCACGCTCGCGGCGGCAATACTGAGGCTATAACAATCGCCATCGATGATCGCGGTCTGCGGCAGCGGGAAGGGAAACACCGGGAGGCCGTCGATGAGGACGTGCTCGGGTTGAAGAGCGAGGCCGGTAAGGGCAATCCGCATCGCCTTGTGGGTCGCGCGCAGAATATTGATCGTGTCGATTTCGACTGAATCGACGATTCCGATCGCCCAGCGGATCAAATCGTTCGCCATGAGATCCTGGTAGATTTCCTGGCGTTTTTCCGGCAACAGCTGCTTCGAATCGTTCAGCTTTTTGTGGCGAAATTTTTCCGGGAGAATAACCGCCGCCGCTACGACTGGCCCAGCGAGGGCGCCGCGGCCGGCTTCATCAACGCCGGCGATGCTCGTGATGCCGAGGGCGCGGAGTTTTCGTTCATGCCGGAAGCCGCAACGTCGGTACATGCTTCAACATCGTAACTAATGCTGTGCCGACTGGAAATCGAAAGTGTGAAAAGTGACTGGCGATCGGTGAATGGAAACTATTCACCAATCACTGATCACCATTCACGCTTCGCTACTCCCGCACCGCGGTCGCTTCCTTGCCCTTGCGGGTGCGGAGGTAATTCAGCTTCGCCCGGCGGGCGCGGCCTTCCTTCTCCACTTCGACCTTCGCAATCCGAGGGGAGTGTATCGGGAAAACGCGCTCGACCCCTTCGCCGTAGGAAATGCGCCGGACCGTAAAGGTTTCATTCAGGCCCCGACCTTTCCGGCCAATCACGATCCCGGAGAAAATCTGGATTCGTTCCTTGTCGCCTTCCACCACCCGGGTATGGACACGAACGCCGTCACCCACCTTGAACTTCGTGGCGTCGGTTTTGAACTGTTCCTTCTCAATTGCGTCGATAATGCTGCTCATAATGGTCTCCTCCGGGGGTGGCTGGCGGGGCGGACACTGTTATGCGGGGATGGGGAAATTGCAAATCCCCAATCGTCCGCCGCCCCGGTTGAGCTTTCGCCGTGGCCCTCTATACTCGCAACCACACTGCGCCCGTAGCTCAACTGGATAGAGTGACAGCCTCCGAAGCTGTAGGTTGCGCGTTCGAGCCGCGCCGGGCGCATTCTTTGTTTAGTGAATGGTGACTAGTGCTCGGTGAATGGATGGGATTCGCCGATTATTCACCAGTCACCGATCACCATTCACAGCAAATTCGGCTTCGCCGAATTTACGCCAGCGCTTCCAGCCGGCCGAGCAAATCCTTCTTGCTCGTCATCCCGACGATCTGATCTCGCAACTGCCCGTCCTTGAAGAAGAGGAGCGCCGGAATTGCCCGCACGTTGTATTTCATGGAGAGGCTCTGGTTGTCGTCGACATTCACTTTGGCGACCTTCACCGAGCCCGCCTTTTCCTTGGCAATCTCGTCGATCAGCGGCGCAATCATTTTGCACGGCCCGCACCATTCGGCCCAGAAATCGACCAGCACCGGTTGCGCGCTTTGGTTCACTTCCTTGTCAAAATTAGAATCGTCCAGAGTAATAGCGGCGGAATTTTCCATCCCTTACGATACGACGTAATTCCAAATTTGAATGAGAAAAATTAGGGCCGCCAAACCGACGATTGCCCAGAAGTACGATCTGGGAATGGAATCCGAGGCAGCGGAGCGCCTGTCTGCGAGAATCGGCACCGGTGTGACTCCTGGCTGGATGGCCACCCGTGCCGTCTCCTTTCTCGGCCCCGATGCGGAAACAAGATGATCGACTGCGACTGCGGCCGGTTTTGACGCCACCCGGGTTGGCGCCGGGGCGGGTGGAAGGCGGACAGTGTCCTTGTTTAGTTCACTCATGGGGGGAGCGAGACGCTGCCGAAAATGGCACAATCCGCGGGCCGTTGTCACTCCCTAACTTCCCAGCGCGAAGTTTTCGCCAGCTCTAAGCCAATAAATCGTAGCCGCGACTGCCAGTTATCCTGCGTTCGACAAACTCACCGGCAGTTGCGGGCTCCGAAAGGATTACGCGGGCATCCACATCCGGAGCGTCCATTTCCGTGCGGGCGACCAGCGGTTGATCCACCAGCAACCGCATCTCGCGACCCACGTTTTTGGCGGCGATCTCGCGAGCAATCCGCTGTTGCAGAGTCATGGCGCGCCGGTAGCGATCATTCTTGGTCTTCGCCGGGACTTGTTCGGGCATCTTTGCGGCGCGCGAGCCCTCTTCCTGCGAGTATTTGAAAACCCCGAGCCGCTCAAATCGAGTCCGCTCGATGAATTCCAGGAGGGATTCGAACGCCTCCTCAGTCTCACCGGGAAAGCCGACGATGAAGGTGGTCCGCAACGCCACGCCCGGAATTCCCGACCGCAAATCCCCAATCAGGTCCTCGATGTGGGCCCGGCTCGTTTCGCGGCGCATGCGTCCAAGCATTCCCTCCTCAATGTGCTGGAGCGGCATGTCGATGTAGCGCGCGAGCTTGTCGCATTGGGCGATCGTCTCGATCAATTCCCCGCTCCAATGGGCCGGGTGGGTGTAGAGCAGCCGCACCCAAAACTCACCTTCGATCGTTTGAATCTCTCGAAGCAGCGCGGCGAGCGTCGGGCCCCGCGACGAATCCACCGGCTGGCGCGGCCCGGCTTTCGCCGCCCACAAATCCATTCCGTAATAGGTTGTGTCCTGGCTGATCAGGTTGATCTCCTTCACCCCTTCCGCGACCAACGCCCGTATCTCCGCCAGTACCGAACTCGGCTGGCGGCTGCGATGCCGTCCACGCATCTGCGGGATCACGCAAAAACTGCAGGGATGATTGCACCCTTCCGCGATCTTGAGATAAGCGCTGTGGGAAGGCGTCAGGCGGAACCGCGGCGTGTCATAATCTGGAATGTAGGTCGGACGCTCGGTGACGAAGCTAGAGCCACGATCGTTCTCCGCGCGAAGGACGCGTTGCACGATCGCCCCCATCTCGCTCACCTGATCCAGCCCGACGAAAGCGTCCACCTCGGGCAAAGATTCGCGCAGCTCACGCGAAAAACGCTGCGACATGCACCCGCTTACGATCAGCTTCTGGCCCGGCCTTTTTCCGAGCCCGCGTTGTTGGTGGGCATCGAGAATTGCTTCGATCGATTCTTCCTTCGCCGAATCGATGAAGGCGCAGGTATTGACCACGAGCACATCCGCCTCCTCGGCGCTCGAGGTAATTTCCATGCCCTGTTTCAGGACACTGCCCAGCATGATTTCGGCATCGACCAGGTTCTTCGCGCAACCCAGGCTGATCATCCCGACTTTCGGTGTGGCGACGGGCGCGTGCGAAACCATAGCCGTCAGAAACGGGGATTTGTTGGACGCTGGGTCGGACGCGGGCTCGCGAGCGGGCCCCGCGGACTCGTGAGCGGAGCCGGAGTCGGACTGATTCGGCGCGGCGATTTTCTTGGAGACGCGGTGGGCCGTGGCGTTACTGGCGGCTGCTTGGCCACCTCTTCCGGATGCACGGGTTCGGCCCGGCGCACTTCAGGCTCAGCCGATGGAGCCGAAGGCACGAACGGCGTCACAGATGGAACAACGGTTGGAGCCGGCGTAGGCGCGGCCGGACTCGCGTCGATCGCCGGTGGGGTCGTGCTCTCCACTGGCAACGCGTGAGGCGCAATAATCTTGTCCGAGGCGGTCGAGGTTGCGACCGGCGACGCGCCGGGCGTCGGAGAGGGTCTCGGCTTGAGCCGCTGCACCTGGAGGAGCGACTTCATCACCGTAAATCCGATCACCAGCACCAGGACACCGATAACGAACGGCCAAAGGGAAGTGCGGTCGCCGCTGCTCCTTGGCCGTCGCACCACCACTGGCCGGCTCTGGATTGGTTCCGGAGCGTCCTGAAGATAAGCGTAGCCGTCCACGGTGACGTGCTCCGAGGTCTCGAACGCTTCGAGATACGGGCTCACATCCACTTCGAGAAACTTGCCGTAGATGAGCAGGAACCCCTTCGCGTAAGCCAGGCTGGCGAATTGCGAAAAATCCTCGTTCTCGATCTCTTCGAGCCGCCCCGGCCTGATCTTGGTCAGCCGGCCCGCTTCTTCGAGAGTGAGGTTTCGCGCTAACCGCGCTTCTTTTATTTTTTTTCCAAGACCTTCCATGAAAATTCGTCCGTCGCCCGGTTACACCGCGGCATCGAGGTCGACGAGAATCTCGCGCGGCTTCGCGCCCTCGCCAGGACCCAATATGCCGCGCTGCTCCAGAATATCAACGATCCGCGCCGCGCGCGTGTAGCCAAGCCGGAGCCGTCGCTGGAGCAGCGAAGTCGACGCGCGCTTCTCCTGCCGGATAATTTCGAGGCATTTCTCGACCAGTTCCTCGTCTTCCTCGGTCACCTCTTCCTCATCCATTGTGCTCGTGGACTGAAGCTTGTCCTGCATCGAGGTGTCGAACGTCGGTGGGCTTTGGGCCGAGACAAATTCGACCAGCCGATGAATCTCATCGTCGGTTACCAGGACTCCCTGGGCGCGGATGAGGCGTGAAGTGCTGGGCGGCAAATAAAGCATGTCGCCCTGACCTAACAAACGGTCCGCGCCGTTTTCATCCAGAATCACGCGGCTGTCGATTTTCGACGCGACCTGGAAGGCAATCCGGCTCGGGATGTTCGCCTTGATGACGCCCGTAATAACGTCGGCGCGCGGCGTTTGCGTGGCCACGATGAGATGGATGCCCGCTGCTCGCGCCATTTGGGTGATGCGCGCGATCGCGCTTTCCACGTCCGCCGGCGCGGTCTGCATCAGGTCGGCCAACTCGTCGATGATAATGACAATGTAGGGCATGCGATCCGGGATCACGACTTCGTCATCCCGCGGGACCTTAATTTCATTGGAGGGACGAGCTCCGGCGAGTCCGGCATCGCGCCCGGCGTCGCTGGAGCTCCGCCCTCCATTCTCAGAGGCGGCTTCATTCAATTCCTTCTGGGTCTTCTTCGGCGGCCGGCCATTGAAGCTGGTGATGTTTCGCACGCCAGCCTGGGCAAAAATCTTGTAGCGCTTCTCCATTTCATCGATCACCCAGCGCAGGGCAAGGAGCACCTTCTTTGGATCGGTCACCACCGGGAACGCGAGATGCGGCAGGGCGTTGAACATCTGCATCTCGACCACCTTTGGATCAATCATGATGAAGCGCAGCTCTTCCGGCGTGAACCGAAAGATCATGCTCGCTACCAGCGCGTTGATGCAGACGCTCTTGCCGCTGCCGGTTGTCCCGGCGACGAGCAAATGCGGCATCTGCGCGAGATCGGCGATGATCGTTTTGCCGTAAACATCCTTGCCGAGCGCCAGGGGGATTTTGGATTTCGATCGCGCTTCTTCCCAGTCTTGCGACTGCAATAGCTCGCGTAAGGTCACCTTCACCTTGCGCGTGTTCGCCAACTCGATGCCGACCGTGTCCTTGCCGGGAATCGGCGCGAGAATGTTGATCCGTTCAGCTCGCGTCGCCCGCGCGAGATCGCGCTCGAGCGAAACAATCTTGTCCACGCGCACGCCTTTCGCCGGGAAAACTTCGTAGCGCGTAATCGTCGGGCCTTTTGTGATGTCGCCCGCCGCGACGGCGATCCCAAATTGGCCCAGGGTTTCGATCAGGACCTGTTGAATTTGTTCCAGCTCTGCCGGGTCCGCCGCCGTCCGGCCTTCGGTGTCGTGCACGTCGAGCAGGTCGAAGCCCGGCAGCGTGTAATTTTGCGCATCCCAGGTTTTGCTCGTTAGGCCAGCCGGCGCTTTCTCCTTTTTCTCCGAGCCGCGCAATTCGGCGAGCGACGGTTTCTTCTTGGCCGGCTCCGTCGGCAGCGCGGTCGTGTCGACCACTTTCGGCTTCGGTCGATTCAACAATTCCTCCGGCGTAATGACTGCCGTGACTGCCGGTTCGGCCACGGGCGCGCCCTTTTTTTTCAACTGCTTTTCGATGACCCGCTGCTGCTTCGCCAATTCTTGCTGGCTGATCTCCAACCGCCCCTTTAGATCCGATTTCCGGAGCCGGCGCTTCAGTTGCCATTCGCGTAACCCGGCCATCCCTCTCCGGAGTCCGGCCACCGTCTGGCGCATCACGTGGATCGGGCGCAGTCCCGTCATCAGGATGAGGCTGGTCACATAAACGCCCGCGAGGAGAATGATCGACCCGACTCCGCCCATCCAGGTGAGGAGCAGCTTCTTGCCAATGAAGTAGCCCAGCCATCCGCCCGGTCCCTGGATATTGAAGAACGATTTCCAGCCCTGCAGGTGCTGGGTTTGCAATTGGAGCAGGCACGCTCCCGAGATGATGAAGAGTGCGATCCAACCGAGGCGTGGAATCACCCGCAGGTTCGACTGAAACAGTTTCGCGCCCCCGAATCCGAGGAGGACGACGGCGAGCAGGTAGGAAGCCGCTCCCATCATCATGTAAGAGAACCCGGCGATGATCGCGCCAAAGGGCCCAATGAAGTTCTGGGCGGGCCGGTTCGGTGACGAAACCTGGCTAAACCAGATCCAGGAGGGCACATCCTTGGGGGTATAAGAAATCAGGGCAAGGAAAAGGAGAGTGCCGACGCCGAGGAGAATCAGAGCGAAGACTTCGTTCCAGGCATTGTTTTTTACCGAGCGGGCCACTGCGGCTCATAGTAATCCGGCGAAACGAGCTTTCAATTCATTCCGGGAGAGCGGGACGAAGAAAAGAAACGTCCAACGCTCAACGCTCAACATCCAACGTTCGACTTCAGAGGACATGGATGCTCGCGCTCCCCAACCGGCCGGGTTTCTCTCTCTTCAATTGGATGTTGGAGGTTGGACGTTGAGCGTTGGACGTTTTCCTCTTATCTTTCTCCCTTGCATCCGCCAACCCCCGGCGCTTAGTGTGCCAGACTTTATGCGATTATCTCTTCGCAACGCCGCTTTCCTGTCGGCGGCCGGGTCGTTGATCTTTTATTGCTCCTGCGAGCGCCATCGGGTCGACGAATTGCCCGGGGAAACGCACACCAAAGCTGCGGCCGAGGAACATGGTTCGCCGAGCCACGCTTCCCCCTCGCCCGCCGCTCATTCGACTCCAGCCAATTTTTTCCCCGACAAACAGAAGCCGTAGGTAGATCAAGGACGCCGCATGGCTAATCCAGATTACGCGACGTCGCCCCCAAATCTCAAGGGGATGCCGCCAGGCGTGCCCTACATCATCGGCAACGAAGGCGCCGAGCGGTTCAGCTTTTACGGGATGCGGACCATCCTCATCGGATTCATGACCAATTTTCTGGTCAACAAATCCGGCGTGCTCGAGGGGATGCCGGAGAACGAAGCCAACGGCTGGTTCCACCAGTTTGTTTCGTCGGTTTACTGGATGCCGTTCTTCGGCGCCATCCTCTCGGACGGCTGGCTGGGGAAATATCGGACGATCTTTTATCTCTCGATCGTTTACTGCCTCGGCCATTTCACCCTCGCGTTCATGGACACACCATTCGGCATCGCGTTCGGCCAAAAATGGGTGCTCGCCATCGGCCTGATTCTAATTGCGGCGGGCGCGGGCGGAATCAAGCCGTGCGTCTCGGCGAACGTTGGCGATCAGTTCGGCGAATCGAACAAGCACCTGCTCGCGCGCGTCTTCGGCTGGTTCTACTTCTCGATCAACCTGGGCTCTTCGTTTTCCATCTGGCTTTGTCCGATTCTGCTTCGCGATCCGAAATGGGGTCCCAAGTATGCGTTTGGTTTGCCGGGCGTACTGATGTTTCTCGCCACCGTCATCTTTTGGATGGGCCGCAAGAAAATGGTTCACATCCCGCCCGCTGGGCTCGGCTTCTTGCGCGATCTGAAAAGCAAGGAAGGCCTGAGCATTCTCGCCCGCGTCTGGATCATCTTCGCGTTCACGATGATTTTCTGGGCGCTCTGGGACCAGAGCAGCGGCGGCGAATGGACCGTCCAATGCCAGCACATGGACCTGCATTTCCTCGGTATCAGTTTTCTCCCGGAACAGGTCAACGTGGTAAACGGGCTTTTCATCCTGGCAATGATCCCGCTGTTTAACTACTGGCTGTATCCGGCAATTGACCGGGTGTTCCCGCTCACTCCGGTGCGCAAGATTGGGATCGGCCTGTTCCTCACCGCGGCATCGTTCGTCATCATCTGGATGATCCAGCTCGGCATCGATCACGGTGGAACGCCAAACGTCGGCTGGCAATTTCTCGCCTACATCATTTTGTCGGCCGGCGAAGTCATGGTCTCGATCACCGGTCTCGAATTTGCCTACACCCAGGCGCCCAATCGGATGAAGAGCCTGCTCATGGCGATGTGGCTCCTCTCGATCGCGCTCGGGAACCAGATCCCGTCGATCATCAGTTTCCTCATCCCGAAACTCAAATCGATGGGGATGAATCTGGAGGGCGCGAACTACTTCCGCTTCTTCACCTACCTGATGCTCGGCACTTCGATCATCTACATCTTCGTCTCGAAGCATTACAAGGAGCGGACTTATCTGCAATCGCAGGAACCGCATCCGGAAGAACCTGTCCTCGCGGCCGGAGCACCGACCTAATGGCGCTTAGGATTCGATTACGTCGGCGGCATCGCCCATCGAATAGGCAATGTGCGTCATCAACAAGCGATCCAACACTTGCGAACCACCCTTCTGGTCGTGGACGAAAACGAGCCGGCCGGTGGGGTGCATCGAAATGAAATCAGAATGGGGAACAGGAAAACTGCTCCCGTCAGCCATATGAATAGAAAAAGGAATAAACGGTTGTTTTCTCTGCGCGCCGCGAAGGTATTGGAGGGTCATAGCTCAGAGCGTACGCGCCGAATCTTTGGAATCAAGCTCGCGGCCCTTGCCGCCTTCGCGCTCTCGGCCATGACAGCTGGCGCCACGCCGGAAGACGAGCGCTTCCAGAAACTGGCGAAGGACTACATCGAAGGCCTCCTTCAGGTGAGCCCGGAGTTTGCCACCAGCCTGGGCGATCACCGCTTCGACGACAGGCTGTCCGATTATTCCGATGAAGCGGAGGCGAAGGAACTCAAGCGCGCCAAGGATTTTCGCCAGCAACTCGAGGCGTTTAGCGATCTGACGAAGCTGACCGGTCCGAACAAGGTCGATGTGCGTCTGCTTAAGGACAACATCGACAATGAGATTTTCGGCATCGAGGAGCTGAAAGAACGCTCATGGAATCCGTTGCTTTATAACGAGAGCCTCGCTAACAGCCTCTATTTGCTCGTCGCCCGGGACTTTGCGTCTCCGGAGAAGCGCGCCGCCAGCATCAAGGCGCGCATGGAAAAAATCCCGGCGGTGATAGCGCAGGCGAAAGCGAACCTGAAAAATCCACCTCAGGTTTACACCGAGACGGCGATTGACCAAACCCAGGGCGCGATTTCGCTCATCAAGGAAGGTCTCAACGAGACGCTCGACAAGGCTCCCAAAGCCAAGGCTGACCTGGCGCCCCTCCAGGAGAAAACGATTGCGGCGCTAAACGACTACAACACCTGGCTGAAAAACGACCTGCTTCCGCGTTCGACCGGTGATTTCCGGATCGGCGCGGACAAGTTCCGGAAGAAGCTCCGCTTCGCTCTCTCTTCCGACATGTCGATGGAAGACTTGATGAAGGCGGCCCGCACCGATCTGGAGCAGACCCAGAAGGCAATCTACGAAACGGCGTTGCCCCTCTACAAAAAGCAGAATCCAAACGCGGATGAGGCAACCCTCGCCGACCGCAAAAAAGTGACGGCCGCCGTGCTCGACAAACTGGCGGAACAGCGCCCGACCGACGCCACCATCGTCGACTATTCGAAGACGGTTCTGAAAGAGACGACCGATTTCGTGAAAGCGAAAAACCTGGTGAGGGTGCCGACCACACCGGTCGACGTGGTCGTCATGCCCGAGTTCAAGCGTGGGCAATCCACCGCCTACTGCGATTCACCCGGCGCCCTGGAGAAAAACGGCAAGACGTTCTTCGCCGTGGCGCCGACGCCAGACGACTGGAAGCAGGAGCGCAAGGATTCGTTCTTCCGGGAGTACAACAACTTCATGGTTCGCGACCTGACCGTGCACGAAGCGATGCCAGGCCATTACCTTCAGCTCGCCCATTCGAATGAGTTCAAGGCGCCGACGCTCGTGCG
This sequence comes from Chthoniobacterales bacterium, assembly GCA_035274845.1. NCBI lineage: Bacteria > Pseudomonadati > Verrucomicrobiota > Spartobacteria > Chthoniobacterales > Chthoniobacterales bacterium. The sequence continues at coordinate 55,313 of DATENU010000005.1, read as the reverse complement.
CTCTATTTTTCAAAGCGGCACCTTCATTGAAGGCTGGGCGGTTTACTCCGAGCAATTCATGGCGGAGGCCGGTTACGGCGGGCCCGAAGTGAAGATGCAGCAGCTCAAAATGCGGCTTCGTGTCATCTGCAACGCGATCATCGACCAGTCGATTCACGCCGGAAACATGAGCGAACAGGAAGCGCTCGACGTGATGATGAAGGAAGGATTCCAGCAGGAAGGCGAAGCCGTCGGGAAATGGAAACGCGCCCGCCTCAGCTCGACCCAGCTTTCCACCTACTTCGTCGGCGTAACGGAGCACCTCGCGATGCGCGAAAAGGCCAAAGCCCGCGACGGCGCGAAGTTCGACCTAAGGAAATACAACGACACCGTCCTCTCCTACGGCAGTCCGCCCGTGAAATACGTGCGGGAGATGATGGGGCTGTAGCTGTTGTAGCCGGGATCGGTGATCCCGGCGAAGGGTCGCGTCGATACTGGCCGGGATCACCGATCCCGGCTACAACTTCCGCTTTTTCGTGGCCATCAACTTCGCCAGGTGATCCAGGTTAAAGACCCGCCGAACGCCTCTCTTCGATTCGCGGAACATCACTTCGTACCACCCTTGCATCCGCTCGGCGACATAACGCTTTCCACCAATCTGGATCGGCTGCCGCGCAATGACGCGATGAATCACCTTCTCGTAGGATGACCGCGGCCAATGCCGCATCCGGCGCCGGTTCCAATTCCACTCGTGTCCGGCATCGTCGTAGGCCTCGGGACGCTCGGGGAAATCCAGAAACGAGCGGGCATCGCCGTCAAATACAGCCTCGATGTGTCGCAACGTTTCCAGGTCGCCGACCCGGCGGATGCTGGTGCGAAACGGCCGCAGTGTTTCCTGCGCGATCTCCCGGAGGCTCAGCTCGCGCCCATCGCTAACTTTCCAGATCGGCGAATTCACGTCGCAGGCGAACGGGTCGCGGGCCAGCGATTGCTTCGTCACCCGCCAGCCTTTCCGCGACGAATGTTTCCGGAGTCGAAAGGACGCAAACCGCGGAATCCTATTCTCGTCCAGCCGCGCGAGCTCGTAGTCCGGCCACGCGCTCGCCACTCCGGCCACGCCGGCAATAAAAGCGCAGGTCGCCAGCATCAGCGCGGCGTCCGGCGTAAAATCCGTCGTCACCTCAATCCGTTTCCCGCGCGGCCGAACTCCCACCGCGGTACTTTTCCGATTCGTCGCCAACAACATCACCGGCGCGGGAAGAATGTGCGCTAGCAAATAACCAAGCCGGTTCGCGTCGCGCACCGGCGAAGCGTGCTCGTCTTGAAAGGAAAAATTGTAATGCGTGCTGAAACCCTGGAGCCGCGCCCGGCATTTGTTCCGCCGCGCCCAGCGCCGCAGCTCTTCGCCAACGAAATGGATTTGCTCCCACAACAGCCGCGTGGCGCGATAGCAACATCCCGGCTCCAATTCCACAATCGGCGTCGCCACTTCAATCACGCCGGTATCGAAGTAGATGGCGCCGCCGGAAGGTAGCTGGAATGAGCGCCCGGTCCGCGGGAGCATTTTGGACCGGATCAATTTCTGCGCCGTCCCAAAAACTTTTTCGGGCAGCTCGCGCCGATCGTTAATAATGAGGCTGAACTCCGCCTCCAGGCCGATAACGGCGCGCGGCGGCGGAAGGTGAAACCGCCCCGCCTCTTTCGAGCGGTCCTGTTTTACGATTCGCTGCATTCCCGCGGAACGACCGTGAGATACCCCAGGTCAACCTGAAGATGATCGTCCCCCTCCCTGTAAGCCCGCACCCGCACCTCCGCGCCGAGTGCCGCTGCAATTTCCCCATAACGCGTGATCGACTTTTCGTCGTCGAGATACGTGTCGCCCACGCGATAAATGTCCGCCGCCGTCCCCCAACTATGGAACGACGGCGCGCCTTTGTTGATTCGGTGCGCAGGCGAGCGGTAACCGCCATTCGCGCTCACGAACACCGGCGCGTCGACTTCTCGCCGGAAATCCTCGAGGTAACGCGCCAGGGCCAGGATCGCGCACGGGACGTGATGGGGAAACGTTCGCAGAAGCAACGGCGCTTCCCGCGAATCCACCGTGATCAGTTCGGAGAGCGCGAAATGCGCCGCCACTCGCAGGGCATGCGCTTCCTCCCAGCTCGGCACCTGAAAAAAGAACCGAGGCAAATGATGAATCGCGCCATGCTCATCCGTGACCGCCTCACCCGGGCGTAGCGCCGCCCGGTGCTCGGGCGACAACGTCAGGCCATCGACTGGCCGCAGCTCGCCGGCCCCCGTCACGACTCAGCCTCCGTTCCCGTGAGCATTTTGAAAACAACCTCTGAGATCTTCGCGATCGTCTCGCGGCGCCCGTTCGTGTCCGGCGGCACCTCCGTCAGCACGACGAGAATGTAAGGATCGCGCTCCGGTAAATAAACGATGCCGGCGTCGTGACAGGCCGTGGAAATCTCGCCAGTCTTGTGCGCCACGCTGGCATGGGCGGGCAGCGGCGCGGGGATCATCGAATTGAAGCGCTGCTGGAGAAGAATGTTGATCGCGCGTTCCCGGCTGGTCTTCGACAAAAAATCTCCGCGCAAAGTCGCAAAGAGATCGAGCAAACCGTGAGCAGTCGTCTCGTTGTTGAATTTTTGCTCGTGCGCCTTCGTGTCGTCGACCCCGCGCCGGAGATCGATCCCCTCCACTCCGGCCGCCTCCAGGACACCGCGAACATATTCCACCGTCAGGTAATCAAGCAGCAGGTTCGTCGCGAGGTTGCTGCTGGAAACAATCATCCATTCGGTGAGATCGGAAATTTTCGCCGTGCGTCCGATCAGGCGATGGAGCTGCGCATAACCGTCCGATTCCGCATCGATCCGGAACGGCGTCCCGTCGATCGCACTCCGGAAACGGTTCCGGACATGGAGCGTTTCATCCGGCTCGAGCCGCTTTTCATCGATCGCCCGACCGATCGCGAGCAGAACGGCTACCTTCATGGTGCTCGCGGCATGAAATCGCCGGTCGGCATTGATGGATAACCGGAGGCCACTGTCGTAATCCTGGAGCGCAATCGCGTAGGCGGTCGCTTTGCACTCGCTAAAGATGCGCTCGCACGCCTCGCGCAGGCTTCCGGTTTTGTCCTGATCGATCATCATGGGCGGGCTGCTATTTACAACGGAGATGAAGGGTCGCAAAGTCGGGCCATGCCGCATGTGGCCACCTGGATCCGGGAAAAGGACGATAAATGGTTTCGGCGCGCCTTTGCCAAACATCCCAATGTGCGGCTTTGGAACGCCCGCACCCAGCAGGTGCCGCTTGAGAAAATGCAGGGCCTGCTCTTAAGCGGCGGCCCCGATGTCGCCCCTGAGTTTCTTCATCAACCGGTCCCCGATCCTTCCATTCTCGATACCGACATGGAACCGGACCGCGACCGCTGGGAATTCGTGGCCACGAAAGCCGCGCTGGAGCGGCAGCTGCCCATCTTCGCGATCTGCAAGGGGATGCAGCTTCTAAATGTCGCGCTCGGCGGCACCCTGCACCTCGACATTCCCGGCCATAACGCGCCGGAAATGAAGGATCACAATATCCAGCCCCTCCGCACCGATCGTTCAGCGTCTCATCGGCTCGATAAGGTCAACAGCTCGCATCACCAGGCCCTCGATAAACTCGGAGACGGACTCGAGGTTGAAGCCTGGTGCGCCACCGACGACATCATCGAGCAGGTCCGGCTTCGCGATTATCCCTTCGCCCTGGCAGTCCAGTATCATCCGGAACGAGGCAACGGTTACGACGAGCTTTTCGCCGATTTTGTTTCCCGGCTCGGCAATTCGGCCGCCAGCTGAACGAGCGGGAAGAAGGCTTCCAGCCTGTCTCGGCCAATAGGCTTCCAGCCTGTTGCTCGTGCATTTCCTCGACGGGCAAGATGCCCATCTGCCGAGACAGGCATAGATGCCTATCCTCCTCCGCGATAGACGCAGCGCGCCGTCGGCGTTTCGTGGACGACGATTTCGCAAAGCCCCGGGCAAAGCGGTTGCAGTTTCTGCCAGAACCAGGCCGCCATGTTCTCAATCGTCGGATTCTCGAGCCCGGCGATCTCATTTAGATACGAGTGATCGAGCTCCCGGATCAGCGGCTTCATCGCGCCGCTGATCTCCGCATGATCGTAAAACCACCCGGTCGCCGGATCGACCGTCCCTTCGACCGAAATCTCCACTTTAAAGCTGTGCCCGTGCATCCGGCGGCATTTGTGGCCTTCCGGCGCCTTCGGGAGCGTCTGGGCCGCTTCAAACTGGAAATCTTTGGTCAGGCGAACGCGCATCGCTGACGACTACACTCCGCGCTGGGCTGGCGTCCAGATGAACTTGTGCATCTGGAGTTGGAAACGGACCGGCAACCGATCGGCCAGGATCCATTCCACGATCTCGCGGGGATCGATTCGGCCGAAGATCGGGGAAAACAACACCGCGCCGCAACGCTCGTTCAACCGAAACTTCGCCACCTGCTCACGCGACCATTCATAATCTTCGCGGGACCCGATCACGAACTTCACTTCGTCGCGGTCCGTCAGGTGGTCGATGTTTGAGAACAAATTCCGCTCGCACTCACCGCTGCCCGGCGTCTTCAAGTCCATGATCCGATGAACCCGGGGATCGACCGCCGAGATATCGTGAGCACCGCTCGTTTCCAGCAACACCGTTTTTCCCGCGTCCGCCAACAACTTCATCAACGGCAGCACATTTTTTTGCAGGAGCGGCTCGCCGCCGGTGATCTCGACCAGCGGACAGCTGAATTCCGCCACCGCTGCCACGATCTCATCTAGCCTTTGTTTTTTCCCTTCGTAAAACGCGTACTCCGTGTCGCAATAATTGCATCGCAGATCGCAGAACGTGAGCCGGACAAAGACACATGGCTCCCCTGCCCAGGTGCTCTCCCCCTGGATCGACTGGTAAATCTCATTAATGGTCAGCGTCTTTTCTCCAGTCTCTTTCATTGAACGTTGGACGTTGAGCGTTTGACGTTGGACGTTTCCTGTCCGCCGAGAGCAAAGGCTAACCCAGATGCCAAACCGAATCGACGAATGTTTCCAGGTGCTCCGCGCGGATAACGAAAAAGCATTCATCGCCTACATCTGTGCCGGCGACCCGGACTTTCCGCGGACGGTCGATCTCGCTTTCGCCCTGGAAAAAGCCGGCGTCGACATCCTCGAGGTCGGCATTCCATTCTCCGATCCATTGGCCGATGGCCTGGTCAATCAGCTCGCCGCCCAGCGCGCCTTGGAAGCAGGCGCCACAGTCCAGGGCGTTCTGGATTGCGTGGGCCAAATTCGCCAGCGTTCGCAAATCCCGATCGTTCTCTACAGCTATCTCAACCCGATCTTTCAATTCGGATTTGAACACTTTCACCGTCAAGCGGATCAGGCCGGCGTCGACGGGCTCCTGATCCTCGACCTGCCACCCGAGGAAGTCTCCCGCGCTGTAGCCGCCCCGCTCAGTCGGGGCGTCACACGCACGGCGACAGAGCGCCGTGGCTACAGCATGAATCTCGAAATGCCGAAGGACGGACCGATTCACGTTCGCCTGATCGCTCCGACCACGCCGCCGGATCGCATCGAGCGAATCTGCTCGGGGGCGGCTGGCTTCATTTACTATGTCTCGCGCGAAGGCGTCACTGGCGTGCAAAGCAATGTCGCCTCGTCGCTCAGGGAACGCGTCGGTGAAATCCGGCGCCACACAAAGCTACCCATCGCCGTCGGCTTCGGGATTTCGACCCCTGAGCAGGCGCGCGAGGTTGCCAGTCTCGCCGATGCAGTCGTCGTCGGCAGCGCGATCGTGCAGAAAATAAGTGAGCACGCGACGAAGCCGGATTTAGCCGCGCGGATCGGCCAGTTCGTTGAACCGCTAGCCGCCGCGTCGAAAGGCCATTAAGCCCCAAGGAGGGGCGCTTTCCAAACCGCCCATGCGCTTCGGCCAGCGAAGCGCCTCAGACGGCGGTTTGTAAACCGCCGCTCCTTGTTTCGGCGCGCCGCGTGAGCCGTTCCGCCGCCTTACATTCCGCACTTCGCTCTTGCTTCCTCGTAGCTCGAGCGCGCGCTCAGCAAGCTCGCCAAATACTTGTCGACCGGCGGCGCGCTCAAGGCCCGCGAAAGATTTCCGGGCGCATCCAGCCGCGAGAAAATCGCGTGCACAATCTTGGCGCGCGGCACACTCTTCTCACCGTAGCCGGTGGGAATATTGCTCGACCAAAACCGGACGTAATCCATCCCGGCCTTCCTTTCCGTGCCGAGATAAATCACCGAATGGCCATGCTCGGCCCGGCCAACTTCAGGCGACCAAAAGATTTTCATGAAATCGCCCGGCTGCGCCGCGGAGAAGTCGTCAAAGTTTTCTCCCAGGTCCATCTCGTGAAACAATCGAGCGGTGCCGGGGCCGTTGGCATTCCACCGGCCCCAGATGCCTTCGCCGTCGCGCTGGTTGCGAATCAGGAGACTCTCCAGCGTGGCATGATCCAGGGTCAGGGTTCCGCGGGCGCGGAGGGCTTCGATTGTCTTGATGAAAACCAGATAGGTCGCGCCGGAACAATAACTTGGAGAAGCAGCATCAGGCACGACCGAGAAAATGCCCGACTCAAAATGAGCCGCCGATTGCAGCCGAATCGTCGCCACCCGCGAAGCGGAATAGTGGCCGCCGGAGGGCATGGCCCGGATCTGATCGAGGATGAGGCTGTTGTAGCGCCCGGGAGCGAGTTGGGCCTTCGCCGCGCCGCCGACGCAAACCAGAACAAGGATGGTGGCCAGGAACTTTCTCAAAGTGCTTCGCAAACAGATAGAAGCTAAGCGCCAATTCGCAACTTGGTAGGGACGGCGCGCTGCCGTTTCGACAGGCTCAAGGCCCTGAGTTCCAACCGAAGGACGCCGTCCGCCGTATTCCGCACCACCAGGACCGCGCCCCAAACCGTCGCCGTTAGAATCTTGACGGCTTAAAGCCGTCAAGATTTTGCCGGCCGGGCGGGTTATTTGCATCGGTGCGCGTTGATCGGTGGCCACGCTATTTGTTGAACAAGCGATGCTGCTCTCAAATGCTTCGCATGGCGAATTTCTCAGCTCACCCAAGACGCAATCGGCCCGACGCGCCACTACAATCTTGACGGCTTTAAGCCGTCAAGATCTCGGGGCCACGGACGAACGCCGCAGCGCGGCGTCGCTACACCGAGGAGCGGCGCTGTCCACACCGCCGTCGGCGGGCGGTTTCAAACCGCAACCAAGGAGCGGCGATTTTCAATCGCCGGCTTTCGAATTCGGCGGTTTCAAACCGCCGCTCCTTGTTTGGCTTCCGCCGCACTTTATGGTAACCAACTGGCCATGCTGCGTTTCACGAAGATGAACGGAGCCGGGAACGATTTTGTGATGATCGATAACCGGCTCGGCGATTTATCCCTGGCTTCGGACCAGATCGCGAAGATTTGCGATCGGCACCGGGGCGTCGGCGCTGATGGCGTCCTCATCCTCGAGCGCGCGGCCAACGGCGCAGATTTCCGGATGCGCTACTACAACGCCGATGGCGGCGAAGCCGAAATGTGCGGCAATGGCGCCCGCTGTTTCGCCCGCTACGCCAGCCGCATCGCCGGTCCGATGGAGGCACTATCGTTCGAGACCCCGGCGGGCGTGATCGGCGCCGAACTGCAAGGCGACCTCGTCCGGCTGCAAATGAGCGAGCCGAAGGATTTACAGCTTGGCCTTTCAATTCCGTTGCCCGACCGGCAGGTCGCGGCCCATTTCGTAAACAGCGGCGTCCCTCACGTCGTCGTCCCCGTGGACGACCTGGAGAAGGTCGATGTCCGCGGTCTCGGTTCCGCAATTCGACGGCACGACCTGTTCGCGCCCAAAGGTGCGAACGCGAACTTTTTGAAAGAACGAGGGGAACGCGAGATCGCCATCCGCACTTACGAGCGAGGGGTGGAAGACGAAACCCTCGCCTGCGGGACCGGAGTGGTGGCGAGCGCATTGATTTTTGCGGCGACGAAAAAGGTCGACGGGCCGATCGCCGTTCTGGTCCGGGGCGGGAGCGAGTTAAGAGTCGGTTTTGAAAAAGCCGGGGATAAATTTCGGAACGTCACCCTGACTGGACCCGCGGATTTTGTTTTCGAGGGAACCATTGATCTGTAACTGCCATCGAGCGATCCCGCAGCCCCGGGACTCGGTCCACCTGAACTAACAAATGTTTCGAGGAACTTTCACCGCAATCGTCACCCCGTTCCGGGACGGTGAAATCGACGTGCCCGCTCTGGAAGCGCTGATCGAAGGCCAGATCGCCGACGCGATCACCGGCATCGTCGCGGTCGGCACCACGGGGGAATCGCCCACCCTCACTGCCGCGGAACGCGAGCAGGTCATTCGCGTCACGGTGGAAGTTGCGAAAGGGCGTGCCCAGGTGCTCGCTGGGACGGGATCGAATTCCACCTCGGCGGCGATCTCGGCGACACGGGCCGCGGAGAAGATGGGGGTCGATGGCATGCTGATCGTGGCGCCCTACTATAACAAGCCGAGCCAGGAAGGTTTGTTCCGGCATTTCCAGGCGATCGCGCAGGCGACTAGTGCGCCGATCATGCTTTATAACATTCCTGGCCGTTGCGGCGTGGACATCGGCGCGGAAACGGTCGAACGGCTCGCGATGGATTGCGCGAACATCGTCTCGATCAAGGAAGCGAGCGGCAGCGTGGATCGCGTCAGCGATTTGCGGGCGAGACTGCCGGAAGCTTTTACGATCCTGAGCGGCGACGATGGCCTCACCCTCCCATTCATGGCGGCTGGCGCCGTCGGCGTGGTCAGCGTGGTTTCGAATCTTTTCCCGGCGGAAGTCGGCACTCTGGTCCAGGCGTTCCGAGCAGGGGACACGAAAAGCGCGCGCGACTTGCATCTCAAGTTGTTGCCGCTCTTCAAGGATTTGTTCATCGAACCGAATCCGGTGCCGGTGAAGACCGCCCTCTCCTGGCGCGGAGTGATGACCGCGGAAGTCCGCCTCCCCCTTTGCGAGATGACCGCCGCGAACCAGGCGCGGTTGCGCAAAACGCTCGCGGCCTTCGAGGGAACCGAGTGAAAGCGCTCGTCCGCGTTCTCCTGGTCGGCGCCAAAGGCCGCATGGGACAGGCGATCGCCGCCGCGGCGTCGAAAGCTGAGGCGGAAATCGCAGCCAGCCTCGATCTCGGAGACGATCTTGCCGCCCACATCGGCAACTGCGACGTCGTTATCGATTTCAGTCACCCAAATGCGAGCAGCGAACTCAGTCGCGTTGGCCTCGCGGCCAGGAAGCCGGCTGTCATCGGCACGACCGGCCATTCGAAAGAAGAGCGCGCGGCCCTTGAAACATTGGCCCAATCCGTCCCGGTCGTCCTATCCCCAAATTTCAGCGTCGGCGTCAACGCGCTCTTCTGGCTGACGCGAAAAGCCGCGGAGATGCTCGGCGACGATTTCGACCTCGAGATCGCCGAGATGCACCATCGCCTGAAAAAAGATGCGCCGAGCGGCACGGCCAAAAAGCTGGCCGAAATTCTCTGCGAAGTCCGCGGTCTCGATTACGGGAAGAACGTGGCGCATGGCCGCGAAGGCCTGGTCGGCGAACGGCCGGCGAGGGAAATCGGGATGCACTCGATCCGCGGTGGCGACGTTGTCGGCGATCACACCGTCACATTCGCCGGCGCTGGCGAACGCCTGGAGCTTTCGCACAAGGCGGCCAGCCGGGAGACGTTCGCACTGGGGGCCTTGCGCGCCGCGAAGTGGGTTGTCGCCAAACCGCCCGGCCTTTATTCCATGGAAGATGTGCTCGGATTGTAGCCGGGAGCGAAACCAAGGAGCGGCGGTTTACAAACCGCCGACGAAAGCCGAGGGCGGTTTGGAAAGCGCCCCTCCTTGCCTCTCATGAGAGCCGGCGTCGCCTTAGGAACCAATCTCGGCGACCGCTTCGCGAACTTCCGGAAAGCGCGCCAGAAGATCGAAGCGCTGGATAAATTGTCGGGCCCATTCCTGGCCTCCGCGATCTACGAAACAGACCCGGTGGGCTGCGAGCCCGGCGCGCCGACCTTCCTCAACGCCGTCATCGAATTCGATTACGCGGGCGAAGCTATAGACCTGCGCCGAGAGCTGGCCGCCATCGAAAGAGCCCTGGGCCGGCCCGCCACCCACGAACGAAACGTTTCCCGCCCCATCGATCTCGACCTCCTCTATTTCGGCGAGCTCGTGATGGAAACCGCCGAGCTGCGCCTGCCCCATCCGCGCATCGTCGACCGCGAGTTTGTCCTGCGACCGCTGGCTGACATCCGTCCCGATCTCGTCCTCCCCGGGCAGACCGAAACCGTCGGCGCGCTCCTTGGGCGTTTGCCGGCAAGCGGAGTGGTGCGACTCGATTTGGAGTGGTAGGCTCCAGCCCCATGGACGATTTCCGGGAGCGAAAACGGCGAGGCGAACGCATCACCGCCCTCACCGCCTACGATTATCCGACGGCTCGCCTGCTCGATGAAAGCGGCATCGACGTCATCCTGGTGGGCGATTCGCTCGGCATGGTCGTGCTCGGTTACGACGACACCACCGAGGTCACCCTGCCGGAGATGATTCATCACACCAAGGCCGCCGCGCGCGGAGTCAAACGCGCCCTGCTCGTGGCCGATCTTCCGATCCACACTTACAACGACCCGGCCCACGCCGTGGCCACCGCGCGCGCCTTGATGGCGGCCGGGGCGCAGGCGGTGAAACTGGAGGGCGGCGTCAGCCACGTCCCGCAGATCGAAGCCATCGTGGCCGACGGCATCGCCGTGATGGGCCACATCGGAATGCTGCCGCAGAGTGTGCGCGAAGAAGGCGGTTACAAGGTGAAAGGCCGCACCCAGTCGGAAGCCGAGGCGCTCGTCCGCGACGGCCTTGCCGTGGAAAAGGCCGGCGTCTTCTCCGTCGTGCTCGAGATCGTTAATCCCGAAGCCGCTCGGCAAATCACCAAGGCGCTCGAAATCCCCACCATCGGGATCGGCTCGGGCGAACATTGCGACGGCCAAATCCTGGTCACCCACGATTTGATCGGCCTCTTCCCCTGGTTCACCCCGAAGTTTGTCTCCCCGGAAGCACGGGTGGCCGAGGAAATTCGCAGGGCCACACACGCCTTTATTCGCCGGACAAAACAATAGCGCGCCATCGAAACGGCCACATTGGAGACGGCCTGCCACCAGGCCGTTGGGGGAACGCCTCGATACACCCAGCCCGGCGAAATTCCCACGGCCTGATGGCAGGCCGTCTCCAATGCGCCTCTCGCCCCTGCGCCCCTCGCCCCTCTCATTGAGCGGCGGAGCGCTCGATCCACCTGTTTGACATTGAACGGCAGGTGCCGGTTTGTTTCTAACAGCTAGATGAGGACATCCGAGTTCACCGACTTCGAAGAAGCGCTCCTGGAGGGCAGGCAACAGCGGAACTGGCTTTTGGTTGGCCTCATGATCTCGCTCGCGATTCATGGTGCGCTCTGCGGCTATTTTTACCGGACCAATTTTATCTCCACCGAAGTCCCGGCCGACCAGCGGATCCCGGTGCCGACCTTCAAGGTCAAAAGCGTCGAGATGCAAACGCTCGACAAACCGAGCATGGACAACACGAACCCGGCCGCCAAGCCAGACCCCGACAAGACCGATGTCCAGTTGCCGGATGAAAAGAAATCTTTCGACCAATTGCTGGACGACGTCCACGCCAGCGCCGCCCTCCCAGACGACACCCGGGATGTGCTTCCGGACAAGCCGCAGGTCGACCAATCGAACGCCACCTCGGTTTTGACCGAGATCGAGAACAGCTCCGCCCAGACCCTTTCGAAAAGTCCCAACGCCACCCGGGAACAGAATCTCCTGACCGACTCCGCCAGCTCCGGGCGGCCGCAGCCGGCGTTGACCGGGACCGAACTGGCCACCAGCACCACGATCAAGCGGCCCAACACCTTTACCAAGCTGCCCGGTGACAGCGCCGGGCCCAACCGGGGCCGCACCCCGGGGTTTAGCGACATCGATTCGTTGCTCTCGCAGAAAGGCCCGCTCGGGTCCGGCACGCAATTGCGGATGCCGGACGACCAGCTTTTCAACTACGACAGCGCGGACTTGTTAGGGGGCTCCATCAACCAGTTGCAGAAGCTGGCGACACTGATCAAACGCAATCCGAAAGCGACTTTTTCGGTCGAAGGCTACACCGATTCGCTCGGGTCTCCCGAGTACAACCTGGATTTGAGCCAGCGCCGGGCGGATAGCGTGAAGGCGTATCTCGTCGAAGCGATGGGGATTAATCCGGCGCAGATCCAGACGCGGGGCTACGGCGCGAGCAAATTCCTGGTGCCGCCGCGGCCGCTGAACTTTACCGTCGGCAGCCCGGAAGAGCAGATGGAAATCGACCGGCAGCGCCCTAACCGCCGCGTCGTCATCGTCGTCCACACGGACGCGCGGTAGCTGTAGCTCGCCGCCGCTACCAATTCTTGACCCATCGTGCCGGGTCGGTTTCGTTCGCGGTGCTCCAGAGATCGAACGTGGGGTTATACCCAATTGTTCCCGCAGGGTTCGCGGCTTTCGCGGTTGAGTAGCCGTAGCTGTTCCCAAAAGGATCGCGAATAAACGCGACGGGTTGCGTTTGATCGGCTGGCCCTAACTGATTCGGCTTGAAGGAAAAATAGGACGTCGTGTCGACGACCCGATCGTCGTTCGAATCGCCGGCCAGCTTTTCATACAGGTAAAGACTCGCCCCCGCTGAAGGCGGCAAGACGTTCGGATCGACCAGCTCGGTTTTCACGGGATCGGTTGGGTAAATCCCATTGTCCGCCTTGTAATTTTCCGAGGCTGCCGACAGCGCCGCGATCTCGGCCTCCGCTCTCGAACGCCGAGCCTTGTTCTGGACGTAGCTCGAGGCCGCAAAAATGAGGCTCGCAAGGATGGTGATGAGCGCCATGACAACGAGCAGTTCGATCAGGGTGAAGGCGGTGTAGCGGCGCGTGTCGCCACGCGCACAACATCTTTGCGGCTGGCGACAGCCGCCCCTACACCTCCTTGTCATGTCTGCAGCTGCAGTCCACTGATGATGCTGATGAGCGGCATGAACAACGCGATCACAATCGTGCCCACCACCAGAGCCAGGAACACGACCATGATCGGCTCTAACAAGGAGGTGAGAGCGGCGACGGAATTGTCGACTTCGTCGTCGTAGACCTCAGCGATCTTCAGCAGCATCTCCGGCAACTGACCCGTTTCCTCGCCGACGTCGATCATGCTGATTACCATCGGCGGAAACACGCCACTCCCTTCGAGCGGCTGAACAATGGCGTCGCCTTCCTTGACGCTGTCGTGCACCTGCGAGATCGCGCGCGCGATGACGGCGTTCCCGGCGGTTTCTCTCGTGATCGTGAGGGCCTGTAAAATCGGGACCCCGCTCGTGACCAGCGTTCCGAGCGTGCGCGAAAATCGCGCGATCGAGGTCTTCCGGACCAAGTCTCCAAAAATCGGCGCGCGCAGCTTTATCCGATCCAACAGAACGCGACAGGCGCGGAGGCGGGCAGCCACTTTGCAGAGAACAAACCCGCCAACCGCCGCGCCCAGCAAAACCGCCCAATGGTTCTGGATGAAGTCGCTCACGCCAATGACAAAGAGCGTGATCGCGGGCAACGGTTTGCCCCCTAGCATGTCGTGAAAGATCGCTTCAAACCGCGGGACAATGAAAACCATGAGAAAAATCATGATCCCGGCGGCCAGTGCCATCACGATCAGCGGATAGACCATCGCGGCGACGACCTTGTTCTTGATCTTCTGCGCCTTCTCCTGGAATTCCGCGAGCCGGGTCAATACCACTTCGAGGACGCCGCCCACCTCCCCCGCTCTGACCATGTTGACGTAGAGACCGTTGAACAGCCGCGGGTGTTGGGCGAGCCCTTCCGAAAAGGTGCTGCCGCCCTGGATCGAATCGGCCAGTTTGTTGATCGTATTTTTCAGGAGAGAATCGCGCTCCTGTTTCGCCAGGACATTCAGTCCCCGAAGCAGCGGCAGCCCCGCATCGATCAACGTGGCCAGCTGTCTCGTGAAAATCATGAGCGTTTTCGGCTTCACAGACCTTCTCCGGAAGAGAACGATGTTTCTCCTGCTTATCTTCCCTTCGGAGCGCGGCGTCTTCGTTCTACCTCTCGCCTTTTGTGTCTTTGTCGGACCGCCCGTCCCGTCTTCCGAGACATTGGTGGGGAAGTAGCCTTTCTGGCGAAGCTGGCCGATCGCTTCATTCGTCGAAGCCGCCTCGACTAGCCCGGTCGACTCCTGACCGCGCGAGTCGAGAGCAACGTAGGCGTAGCGCGGCATGGTTAGGCCACAGATTTACACGGATGAAACACGGATTGAGGAAACTCTGGCAATGTATCCGTGAGAATCCGTGTCCATCCGTGGCTCAAGTGTATTTCAACACTTCCTCGATTGTCGTGTGGCCGGCGAAAATGCTGCGCAACCCGTCCTGACGCAGCGTCACCATTCCGAGCTCGATCGCCTTCTCTTTCAAAGTCACGGTCGGCGCGCGCGCGTTGATCAGTTCGCGCAACGGATCGGTCATCGGCATCAGCTCGAAGATGCCCTTGCGGCCTTTGTAGCCGCTGTGGTTGCAAGCTTCGCAACCGACGCCGTGAAAAAAAGTTTTCCCGGCGATATCGCGCCGGCTCAGGCCGAGTGGCGCCAGGAGCTCCTCGGGCGGCTGATAAATCTCGCGGCAGTGCTGGCAAATCCCGCGGAGCAAGCGCTGTCCAAGGACGGCTGCCAGGGTCGACGATATCAGGAACGGCTCCACGCCCATGTCGATGAGGCGAGTGATTGTTCCCGGCGCATCGTTCGTGTGAAGCGTCGTGAAAACCAGGTGGCCTGTCAGCGAGGCTTGGATGGAGATTTGCGCCGTCTCCAGGTCGCGCGTTTCGCCGACCATGATTCGATCCGGGTCCTGGCGCAGAAACGCCCGGAGCGTCCGAGCGAAGGTAAGGCCGATTGCTTCGTTGACCGGGACCTGGACGATCCCTTCGAGGTCGTACTCGACCGGCTCCTCGGCCGTGAGGAGTTTTGAATCGATCGTGTTGACCTTGCGCAGGCAGGAATAAAGGGTCGTTGTCTTTCCCGAACCGGTCGGACCCGTGACAATGAAGATGCCGTTTGGCCGATGAATGATCTCCAAGACGTAATCGTGGACGTAATCGGGCATCCCGAGCGCCTCGAGATCGAGATTTACGGTGGAGCGATCGAGCACCCGAAGAACCAGGCTCTCCCCAAATTGGGTCGGCAGGGTCGAGACGCGAAGATCGACGCTGCGGTCCGCGACATTTTTCTGGATGCGCCCGTCCTGCGGAAGCCGGCGCTCGGCGATATTCATATTAGCCATCACTTTCACGCGAGAGATGATCGGCAGCGCGAGGTGGCGCGGCGGCGGCGCCATTTCGTAAAGCGCGCCATCGACGCGATAGCGAACTTTGAACTCGTCTTCGAAAGGCTCGAAGTGAATGTCACTCGCGCGATCGTGGATCGCCTGGGTGAGAATCAAATCGACCAGGCGAATGATTGGGGTGGCATTCGCTTCCGCCTCGGCGATCGAAGCGCTTTCGTCGATGCCGCTCGAGGCCGGCATCTCCCCATTTCGGCCCAGCTGCTTGAGAACCTCCTCCATGCTCGCGCCGTCGGCGCCATAATAACGCTCGATGCATTCTTCCACCGCCGCGGCCGGCGCGACCAGGAGATGCACCTCTTTCCCTAGAGTAAATCGGAGATCCTCCGTGGTCCGCAGCTCGAACGGATCGGCCAGCACCACGCTGAGCGTATTGTCATTCCACGCTACCGGTAGCGCGCGATGCAACCGCGCGAGCGCGGCCGGAATCAAACGCAGAATCTCGGGCGCAATCTCCTCGGGAATTTCGTAAAGCTCGGTCCCGAACGCTTCGGCGATGACCGCGTAGTAACCGTGCTCATCCACAAATCCCCCGTCGACCAGCGCCTGCTCGACCGTTTTGCCATTGACGTTTGCCTCCTCCAAAACGTCGTCCGCCTGCGAGGGCGCCAGGATGTGTCGGGCGACAAAGAGGTCGACAATCTGTTGCGCGTTCATCGCAGCTCCGGTAGGGACGTCGCGCTGCGGCGTCCGCGGTCGGCGCAGCGCGCCGCCCCTACCATTATGTTCTCAGCTAACATCTCCCAGCGTCACCGAGATCACTTCCTCGGCTGAAGTCAGACCGGCGAGGACTTTCCGAACCCCATCTTCGCGGAGCGTTCGCATGCCCAGCTCACGCGCGCGCTGGCGAAGCTGCAAAGTCGAGCGCCGGTTGTTGATCATGTGCCGAAGTTCGTCGTCGATGACGAGAATCTCGAAGATACCCATGCGCCCTTTGTAACCGGTTTGACGGCATTCTTCGCACCCGGCCGGTTTCATGATTTCGGCTTCGCCCAGTTGTTCCGGCGCCAGATTCAGGGCACGAAGCTCCGTCTCAGTCAGTTCACCGGGTTGTTTGCAGTTGAGGCAAAGCCGCCGGATCAGCCGTTGGGCCATGATCGCGCGCATCGACGAAGCGACGAGAAATGGCTGGACGCCGATATCGACCAGCCGCGCTACGGCCGAAGTGGCATCATTCGTATGGAGGGTGCTGAAAACCAAGTGACCGGTGAGGCTCGCGTTCGTCGCAATGGTCGCCGTCTCCCGATCTCGAATCTCCCCGATCATGATCACATTCGGCGCCTGCCGCAAAATCGACCGGAGCGCGACCGGGAACGTCATTCCGATTTCGGCATTCACCGGCACCTGGTTGATGCCGTTCATCTGGTATTCGATCGGGTCTTCGACCGTGATGATCTTGCGGTCCGGCTTGTTGATGAAATTGAGGCACGAATAAAGCGTGCTGGTTTTGCCGGAGCCCGTCGGTCCGGTCACCAGCAGAATGCCGTCGGGCAACCGGATCAGGCGCTCGAACGTTTCCTGGTCGTCGGGAAAAAATCCGAGCTCGGGAAGGCCGAGCATCAGGTTCGACTTGTCGAGGAGCCGCATCACGACGCTCTCGCCGTGATTGGTTGGGATCGTCGAGACACGGAGATCGATTGGCTTCCGCGAAAGCTTTACCTGGATGCGTCCATCCTGCGGCAACCGCTTTTCCGCGATGCTCATCGAGCCGGTCATGATCTTGAGCCGGCTGACGATGGCGGATTGCAGCCGTTTCGGCGGCGCCGGCATTTCCTGAAGAACGCCATCGATCCGGAACCGGACGCGGAATTTCTTGTCGAGCGGCTCGAGATGAATATCACTCGCGCCGACCCGGTGCGCCTCGCCCAGCAGCATCGAGACCAGGCAAATGATCGGCGCGTCTGCTTCATCCGTGACGTTCAGGTCGCCGTTCTGCGCGATCTCGAGGTCATGATCAAGACTCGTCGTCACCCTCTGTAACGGCCCGTCACGGTCATTCTTCGCTGCGCCGTAATACTTGATCAACGCCAGACGAATTTGTTCCGGGCTCGCGCAGACCAGCTCGATCTGGCGCTGGAGTGAAAATCTCAGATTATCGACCGTGTGGATATCGAGCGGATCGCTCACCGCGACGATCAACCCGCTCTCCCCGAATCCGACGGGAATCACGTTGAAGCGGCGCGCATCCTCGGCGCGAATCTCCCCGATGATTTCTGGCGGGACGACTCTCGTCGAAAGATCGACCCATCCGACTTGGGTGTGTGCCACCAGGCTACGGGAAACGTCAGCTTCCGAAACGACGCCTTCTCTGATCAGCAGATCGACGGCGCCGCCCGCACCATTCGACTTCGAACAGGCGTCATCAATTTGCGGACGTGTTACGAGCCCTGCCTCTTCAAGCAGGTCGAGAACAAAATGTTCGCTGTTCGGTTGCACCTGGGGGGAGGTGGGGGCCAACAGGCCCCGCTGAGTGCCGAGCGTATTGGGCGGTGAGAGCGATGTCAACGCATGAACAGCCTCCCACTCTCGCCGGGCCGCTGCAGCGGCCACAAGGAGCGGCGCTTTCCAAACCGCCGTCTTCTTCAGCCCTCGCCCTCAGGCGCGCATCCGCGGTAGAGCGCCGAAGGCGCGATGGATCAAAGCCCGGAGTGAGCGCAGCGAACTCCGGGAAACCGACCAACCACCGATCAAACCCCTGCAAGGGGTGACGGAGTCGTCGAATATGATCCATGGCCAACACCGTTCGCCGATCCGTCGCCCCGCGCCGGGGCTGGTTTCATCGAACCCGAAGTCCCGGAGTTCGCTGCGCTTCACTCCGGGCTTTATTCCGGCGTCCCTTCGGACTGAGAGGTCTACCGGGAATCGCGTCTTCCACCGTCCATCTCCGGCACCACTGGTATCGCCTGCCTTGGACGCTCTCCCATCCCGCTGCCGTCCTGCCTTTGCGACGGTATTCGCCGAGGCCCGTTGATTTCGCCGCCCGGCCCGCGCGAGCATTCCAAGGCTTTCTGGCATTTCGCGTTTTCGTTTTTTAGGACGGGAATTTACTCTGTTTCAATCGCCGTTCCCTTGAATATCATTGGCTCGATAATCGTTTATGCGCCCGCAACCACGTGGCCTAATCGTTCGATACCGTGAACCCCGAAACTCTTCCCGAACTGTTGATCAGTTATCCGCTGACGCGCCCATGTCTAAACCGGAACTAAAATGCAGCGCGGCGGTGTTGCTGGTGAAGGATGTGGTGGCGGCGGCCGAGCATTATCGAGATAAGCTCGGGTTTGCCTTCGATTCTTTCCACGGCGAGCCCCCCTCCTTCTGTATCCTCCGCCGGGACGGTTGCTATCTCATGCTCAAACAGGCCGAGAATCCAAAGCATGTCGTTCCCCACTGGACGGTGTCGGACAAGCTCTGGAACGTTTATTTCTGGGTCAACGACGCCGACGCTCTCTACCAGGAGTTCAAGGAGCGCGGCGCGACGATGGATTACGATCCCTGCGATCAACCCTACGGCTGCCGCGAGTTTGGCATCCAGGATCTGGACGGCTACGACATCGGTTTCGGCCAGGTGGTCTAAGAAAGGATGAAGGAAGAATTAAGATTTATGAAACAGGAGATGTCCGAGCCAAATCCGAAAGTATTCGCGAATCGGTGAATGATCTGTCTCCCGAGCACTTTGAAAGTGTCGTCTTTGAGTCTGAGCTGTCCGTTTCATTCTCGTTAACTGGTAACCCAGCTCGCAATGTATGATTGGAGAGTTCTTTGCAGTGATCGTCGAGGCGGTTTGCGATTATCTTTTGCCGTGGCGAGTCCTGTGCTGCATTGGCTTGGCGCTCATCATTTCTTTCGTGGTGTGCTGGCTGCTCGGCGAGCCAGGTTTCCGCCTCGACATTGTTTTCGCTGGCCTTCTCATCGGCCTCATAACCGGTATCGCATGGCAGGTGCGGCGTTAATGGCATTTTCATTGGCCACCGGGCGCGTCCGCGAGTCGCTGATCTTGTGTTTCGTTAGATTTCATGTCGGATTCGCATCAGCCTGATACCGAAGAAAAGGTCCTTCGGTTCGGATGCGGTTTTCTCGTAGGCGCCGTAGTCGCATTCGTCGCGGGCTTGCGCATCGCGGTTGGCGATGGGTTCACGTGGATTTCACTCATTGTCGCGTCAGCGCTCGTATTCGGAGTTCTCGCCCTGGTTTTTGGAGATCGCTTTTGGCATCGGCTGTTTGACGTATTCCGCTGGTGGAATTGATGGGCCTCCCCGTTTATTTCACGGCTTGGCAGTCCACGCCATTCTCGTCAGACTTTGGACGCTTGCCTCGCGGACGCCGGTGAAGCAAAAGCGCCAGAACATGAAAGCCATGAAATTAACCTTAATGATCCCAGCCTTCGGTCTCACCCTGTTTTTCCTCGGTGGATTCACGTCACCGACCATTGCGCAGGATTCGCGATGGGGATCGCCGGAGGAGGAGACCGTCAAATTCATGATCGCCGCCGAGGCAAAGTGGGCCAGCTCAGCCTGTAGCCCGCAGCCGGAGCTTAAGGACATCATTGCGGACGACTTCCAGGGGACATCCACCAAGGGCAAACGCTACGGGAAGGAGGATGCCATCACCACGGATACAAAATCTTTGTCGCGCGACTGCCAACTCGGCGAGGTTAAGGTCAGATTCTTCGGCGACTCCATCGCCATCGCCTACGGCGCCGAAAGCAGAATGATCAAGGACAAGGACGGCAAAGAGACGAAGAGTTGCCAGGTCTGGACAGACACGTGGCTGAAGCGCCGGGAAGTGGCAAATCGTGGCTGCGCAGGACACTATCATCCCTTGTAACCCTTAGGCTGTTCAAGCAAGCCCTCGATTCGCTCATGCCACTCGTTCGCCCTTCGGACTTCCCGTCTATGTCACAGCGAGCCAGTCCGTTCATTCTCGTTAGCTGATGACGCCGCTTTCAGCGCTGATAGCGATCATCGTCGTCTGCTTCGCCGCGATCTCTCTGATGATGTTCGTAATGATTCTTGCCTCACCGACGCCAGCTTGGTATCGCCGCCTCAACTTTGGATCAATCGTGTTCGGCGTTTTCATGGTCGCGTTCGGTGTTTTTAACCTGTTCGAGGCACGCGAAAACGAGCGAACACATCGATTGAGCTATTATCGAGGCTCCGCGCCGGTAACGCCTGCACAGAGTTACGCGATCGGCATCTTGTGCATCGGCCTGGGGACCTTTGCCGTTTTGAGCGCCATCGTCCATCGTCGATCCTCCTCGGGCGGATCATAACGCCCACCCCTTTCAATCGCGACAGCCGAAGATATGTTCGTCTTTGAACCCGGGCTCTCGTCTATTTTCCGTTAGGCATCATGAATCGTGCACTGGTTCTCGTCCTCATCGGAGCAGCAGCCACCTCGGTCGCATTCGCTCAGCCATCGCCGTCGCCGAAAAGCCGGGCCGTCAGGGTGGTCTCTTTGGAAATGTTCCACGCCCCCGAGCGCCTTCGCGTAATCCCGAAGTCGGACTTCGATATCTTGTTGCCGCTGGCGGATATCCCTGCCGACGCAACTGCGCTGCAGGTCGCAGCCCTCGCGCGGCAGCGAGCTGGCGTCCGCTACATGGTTAAGACGATGGTCAAACTTTATCGCTGGAGCGACGCGGAAGGCGCCTTCGTCCGACTGGCATCTTCATTTTCCTCCAAGCCGAGGTCGATTGACCTTATCCGCCAACTCAAAGACGGCGACGTGCTCGTGTTTCATTCGATTGTGGATTACTTCGATAATCCCACCCCGACGCCACCGGAGGCGACGAATGAACTCCGAAGCACTCGTGAGCCCATGCGTCGCCAGCCGCCGATCTTGTGTTTAGTTAGTGCATGAGATCCGCGCTGACGATACTGCTCTGTCTTTTGATGTCGGCTCGCTTCGCCTTTGGCGGTGGCAGCGTTGAGTGGAATTTTCACGCCTTGCCCATCCTGAAAAAGAACCCTGATCTGCTGAAGATCATCACCGATTCATTAGATGTCGCTCCCACAGGCAACGGGGTTCGGCTGGGCAAGGACGCCGGAGAACGCGAAGGAAGCCGGGTTCCGCCGTTCGAGTTTCCAGCTCGGTTGAAAGGAGCGTCTGGTCCCTACACGTTTACTCTGGTAATTCACGATTCAGAGACGAATCCCGGCAATCGTGAAAACAAACCCTGGATCGAGCTCAGGCCCAACTGATCTAGCCCGACGATGAAGCATATTGTAAAACGACTCGCGCTCGGCGGCATCGCGCTTGTTCTGTTCGCGGCTCGGGTCGCCCTTGCGGGAGCGCCGGCGGCGCCAGACGAGCGCGTGTTCGTGTCGGGAGATGGGGCGAAAACGACCATGGAAATTCGCTACACACCCGATCTCACCGTCGTTAGGGCAATCATTAGAGGCGGCGGCTTGGGTGATTTCGGCGGCACACCGATTTATTTAATTCGTGCCGCCCAGGTGACGAAACTTGATTCGCGTTCCATTTTCGAGAGTGGCCAGGACATCCCGTTGAAACCCTGGGATATTATCGTTATTGGCAAAGGAGTGAGATCGAGCGAATGGCCATCGCACCGCTAACACCGCGGTTTGTCGAACCAATCGCCATGAAATCGAAAATGCCGCGTTGGCTCAGACATTGGGAAATCACCCGCGAAAGCTGGATGTGGAAGTTCGTTGCTCGGACAAGTCTGAGCTGGGGCACCATCATGTTTCTCTTGAACATTTCGACGAATAGCCCGCGACGTTATTCGGTGCTCGTTACGTTTTGCCTCTGGTTTTTGGGTGGAGTGATGGTCGCAGTGTTTGCCTGGTTCATGTCCGAGCGGAAATATCGTCGCTATCTCGAGTCGGAGCGAACCTCGTAAGGCCTGACGAGCGCTCCGTCCCAACCAATTCCTACATACGGCGACAGAGCGCCGTCGCTACAGCTATCCGAGACATCCGTGTCATCCGCGGTTGTTCCTTCTGCACAGAGTTGCGTAGACCTCAGCGTCACTGATCTTCTCGTCAGATGTCAGCGCCGCCCCCAATTCCGTCAGAGCTCCGCCGCAGCGGCAGGTCCGCGGCCAAGATTATCATTATCATCTTGTGCACTTCGGTTCTGGTGGGCGGGGGTTCAATCGCAGCGGCTGTGTATTACCTCACCAGGTCGGGGATCACCCGCCCGTTCGACAATATGTTCGGCGACCAGCATCTCAAGACGTCGATTGCGCTCATTGAGCTGCATAAAACGCGATACGGCCGTTATCCGCAGTCGCTGAAGGAGCTTAAGTTTATCGGAGGATGGGATCAGATACCGCTCACTGCCGTCCGGTATTATCCCGCGCCGGACGGGAGCAAATACTATCTCGAGGTTACGCGTGGCTGGGTGGGCAAGCCTTTGCTGGATTATCCTCCGGAGTTTTGGCAGGGCACGGGTTATTCTCCTGCGCTCAAACCGAAGTCTGAATGACAAGATGCGCGAAATACGGGACATGAACCCAACCCTGGGAAACGGCAAGATTTGTTACATTGAGATCCCGGCGAACGACGTCCAGAGGTCGGCGGAATTCTACCGGAAAGTCTTCGGTTGGGGGATCAGGCGGCGCGGGGATGGTTCGATTGCGTTTGACGACGGGGTCGGCCAGGTGAGCGGCACCTGGGTCACCGGCCGGCCGCCGGCGACGCCGGGAATGCTGATTTATATCATGGTCGATAGCGTGACGGCGACGATCAACGCGGTGACGACAAATGGCGGCGAGATTGTGCAGCCCGTAGGCATGGACGCGCCGGAGATCACGGCGCGGTTCCGTGACCCGGGAGGGAACGTGGTCGGGCTTTATCAACAGCCAGCTGGTTAGCAGCGAGGGTAACCAAAGGATGAAATTAAGAAGTGTGGCGCTGCTTGTGAGCGGCAGCGCGAGTCTGCTGCTGGCGGCGGAACCGGGGGTCGCTCCGCAGACGGCCGATTGGCGCGAGGACGCGCCGGGCGTGCGGCACAAATTTACGGTGAACGATCTGCCGGCGCCGTATGCAACCGGCTCGGCCACGAACAGTCCGCGGGTGGTGAGGCGGCCGGCCGGCGCGCAGCCGCGCGTTCCGAACGGGTTCAAGATCGAGGAATACGCTTCCGGGTTTTCGTATCCGCGCTATCTCCTCACCGCACCGAACGGAGACGTCTTCGTCACCGAAAGCCGGTCCGACAGCATCAAGGTCCTGCGCGACAACAACGGCGATGGCAAACCGGACATCAACGAGACCTTCGCCAACAGCGGCTTAAACGACCCGTTTGGGATCGCGTTGTATCCGCCCGGTCCGGATCCGCAGTTTCTTTATGTCGCGAACACCAATGGAGTGGTCCGGTTTCCCTACCGCAACGGTGATACCAGGGCGCGGGGGCTGGCGGAGAAACTCGGGGTAGAGCTTTCCCCCGGCGGAGTCCTGCCCGGCGGCGGTCATTGGACGCGCGATATCGCGTTCTCCCCGGACGGCAAAAAGATGTACGTCTCGATCGGGTCGTATTCGAATGTGTCGGACAATTCCTCGGAAGCGAATCGGGCGCGAATCTTCGAGTTCAATCCGGACGGGACGGGGAAGAATGTTTTTGCGTGGGGAATCCGCAACGCGGTCGGCATCAAATTCCGGCCGGGGACGAACGAGCTTTGGATGAGCGTGAACGAACGGGATGAGCTGGGCGAAGACCTGGTGCCGGACTACATCAGCCGGGTGCAGCCGGGCGGGTTCTACGGCTGGCCCTGGTTTTATATTGGGAACCACCAGGACCCGCGTCACAAAGGGAAGCATCCCGAGTTGGCCGGGAAAGTCGTGGTGCCGGACGTTCTCGTGCAAAGTCATTCGGCGACGCTGAACCTTTGCTTTTACGAGGGGACGCAGTTTCCGTCGGAATATAAGGGGAATATTTTCGCGGCGTTCCATGGCTCGTGGAACCGGGAGCGCCGGACCGGATACAAAATCGTGCGGGTTCCGCTCGACAAAGCGACCGGGAAAGCGCGCGGCGATTATGAAGATTTCGTGACTGGCTTTGTCACGCCGGAGGGAAATGTCTGGGGGCGGCCGGTCGGTATCACTGTGGCGAAAGATGGGAGCCTGCTGTTCAGCGAAGACGGCAACAAGACGATCTGGCGGGTGAGCTACGGTAATGGAGACGGCTCGCCATCGAGCCGTAACCGCTGACGGTGTCTGCTCCGCCGGCGCGGTGGCGCGCCGGCTCCAAGGATGGCCGTATGAGTTGCGGGGTCGGTTCCCTCCGGCGCGAAGGCGCGCCGGCTCCAAGGCGGTTGAGGAGCCGCTAGACCAGCAACTCGTAGGAGAGAACGCTCAGGCAATAGATCGACGCGGTCTCAACGCGGAGAACGATCGGGCCGAGAGTGATGGGACGGCAGCCCTGGCTGCGGGCGAGCGAAAGTTCGGCCGGCGTGAAATCGCCCTCGGGACCGACCAACATCAACACGCTTGCCGGCCGATCGCCGTGCTCGGCTGAATATTCCGCCAGGATTTTCTTGAGATGGACGGCGTCGGTTTGAAGCGAGCCGATCAACTGGAGATCGAATCGCCGGTGCTCCTGGAAAAATTGGGCGAGCGATTGCGGGGTTTGGACTCGGGGGAGCCAGTTTTGGCCGCATTGTTTGGCGGCTTCAATCGCGACGGTTTGCCATTTCTCCTGCTTCGAAGCGGCGCTCTCCTCGTCGAGGCGGACAATCGTCCGGTCGGAGAGGATCGGTGAGATCTCAGCGGCGCCGATCTCGACGGCTTTCTGCACGATCAGGTCCATATTTTTCCCCTTGGGAATGGCCTGGCCGAGCGTGATCCGGCAACGTAACGGCGGCGTCCGCGCTTCATGCAGCTTGCGAAGCTGAATCTGGGCGGCGTCGCTCGCGGTGATTTCGGCGGTCACCTCGTGGCCGCGCCCGTCGAACAGGACAACTTTATCGCCCGGCTCAAGACGGAGAACGTTGCGACCGTGATGGGCTTCAGCTCCGGTCAGGACCAAAGCATCGGGCTGCCAGTTTTCGGGGGCTATGTAGAAGCGGTGCATGGGAAAAAATTAACCGCGGATGACGCGGATTTATGCGGATGAAGACTTAACTGCTCTGCTTTTTTCCCATCCGCGTTATCCGCGTAATCCGCGGTTCAATTAACGAAAGAATTCCTTGGCGCGATCGAAGAAGCTTTTGTGCAGCGGGGTGTTCTCTTCCCCGCAAAGAGAGGCGAATTCTTCGAGCTTCTGGCGCTGGTCGTGGTTCAGGCGGGTTGGCACTTCGACCAAAAGCCGCGCCATCAGGTCGCCGCGATCGCGCTGGTTCACATTCATCACGCCCTTCCCGCGAAGCTTAAAGATCTGGCCGCTCTGAGTTCCAGCCGGCACTTTCAGGTTGGCTTTTCCTTCCAGGGTGGGGACGGCGATCTCTCCGCCGAGCGCCGCGAGAGTGAACGAGATCGGGACTTCGCAATAAAGATTGTCCTCCTCGCGCTGAAAGATCGCGTGCTCTTTGATGTGGATGACGACGTAAAGGTCGCCGGCCGATCCGCCCCGGATTCCGGCCTCTCCATTGCCGGACGAGCGCAGACGCGAGCCATCGGCGATGCCGGCGGGAATCTTCAGCTTGATTCGGCTGGTATTTTCGGCCCGTCCTTCTCCGGCACAACTCCGGCACGGTTTCTCGATGATCTGGCCAACCCCGCGACACCGCGGGCAGGTTTGCGAGACCTGGAAAAAACCACGGGAACTGATGACCTGCCCGCGTCCGCCGCACGCCGGACAATTAATGGTGCGCGAACCGGGCTCGGCTCCTTTGCCGTTGCATGTAGCGCAGGTGTCGAGCTTGCGAACTTCAATTTCCTTATCGACGCCAAAGGCAGCCTCCTCGAGCGTGATCTGCATATCGTAACGAAGATCGGACCCGCGCTGCCGGCCTTCGCGATCGACCGTAGCGCCGCCGCCGAAAAACGATTCGAAAATCCCGCCGCCCCCGCCGCCGCCCCCGAACACTTCCCTGAAAATATCGAATGGATCGTGGAATCCCCCGCCTCGCCCCGCGGTTCCCTGGGCAAACGCCGCGTGACCGAATCGGTCGTAAGCAGCGCGCTTATCGGCATCCATGAGGACGTCGTAGGCTTCCCCCAGCTCCTTGAATCGTTCCTCGGCCTGCGGGTCATCCGGGTTTTTGTCGGGGTGAAATTTTACCGCGAGTTTGCGATAGGAGCGTTTTACTTCTTCCTCGGTCGCGGTGCGCGAAACCGAGAGCACTTCGTAATAATCGCGCTTTTCCGTGGGCATCTTTTACCTCGTAATCGTGCTCGTGCTCGTGCTCATGCTCGAATTCGGATCGCTAGAAAACAGATATCGATCACGAGCAGGAGCACGAGCACGATTACGATATTATTTCGCTGGGCCGCTCGACACGACCACACTCGACGGCCGCAGGAGACGGTCTTTCATCCGATAACCGCGGCGGGTCTGCCGCACCACGATTCCTTCCGGAAATTCATCGCTCGGCTCGTGGGCAATCGCTTCGTGCAAATTGGGGTCGAACTTCTGGCCGGCGGCATCGATTGGTTGAAGCCCGTTGTCGGTGAGGAAATCCATTAATTGTTTCAGGACCATGCTCATGCCGGAGAAAATCGGCGATTTCTCGCCCTCGGCCCGCGCGGCTTCAAGTCCGAGCTCGAAGTTGTCGACAATGGCGACCAGCTTCTCGAGCAGCGAACTGTTAGCGTATTTGATCGCTTCATCCTTTTCCCGCGCGGCCCGCTTTTTGTAGTTCTCGAAATCGGCCTGGCTTCGCAAAGCGAGATCGCGGAACCGGTTCAAGTCCGCCTGCAAACCCTCGGAGCCGTCATCGTTTGACTCGGTCTCCGGCGCCGGCGCTTCGGCGGCCGGCTTGGCGTCCTTCTCCTGCTCTGATGATTCTGTGACCGGGATTTTTCTCATGTTTTGCGAATGGCAATTAAAGTGATGTCGTCGTTTTGCGGTTGCGTCCCCACGAAGCTCCGCAGCTCATCAATCACCCGCGTGATGATGGCCGGCGCCCCTTCCGGAGCGCTGGCGCGAATGCATTCCAACATGCGGTCGACGCCAAATTCGTCTCCGTTGGCGTCGAGCGCTTCGGTGACTCCATCCGTGTAGAGGAGGAGGCAATCGTCCCGTTTGAGGGAGAGGGCGAAATCGCCCGTTATCCTATCGAACACGCTTCCACTGTCAATTCCCACGACCATTCCGGGCGGCTTCACCGGGGTGACAGTTCCGGTCGCGCGATCGTACGAAATCGGCGCATCATGGCCCGCGCGCGACATCACCACGGTGCCCCGCACATGATCGAGAACGACGTAGGCCATGCTGATGAACATGTCCTCCTTGATATCGGGGTAGAGCTGGCGGTTGACCTTCTGGAGAACATCAGCCGGGGAAGCGTTTCCGGTTGCCTGACTGCGCAAAACGCTGCGGCAGATGGCCATGATGATTGAAGCGGGCACGCCTTTCCCGGAAACATCGGCAATCGCCACGCCGAGCCTGTCGTCATCGACCGTGATGTAATCGAAATAATCCCCGCTGACGTGGCGGGCGGGAATATTGATTCCGCTGATCTCAAAACCATCGACGACCGGCGCTTCGCTCGGCAACAGGATCCGCTGAATGTCCCGCGCGATCTCCAGGTCGTGGTCGAGGCGCTTCTTTTCGTTCGCCTCGGAATAAATGATGGCGTTGTAGAGCGCGAAGGCGGATTGCTCCGCGATCGACTTGAAGACGACGAAATCGCTCTGGGTAAACGAAGGGCTGGTTGGGCCGTTGCCCAGGGCGAGCACGCCCATGTTCTGCTTTCCGTAAAGCAGGGGCGTCACCATGACGGAGGCCGTGCCGAGAGAGGTGCCGCGCAGGTTCGCCAGCTCCGGGGCATCCGCCAGGTCAGTCAGGCAGACCGGCTCCCGGCTCTGCCAGACGCGGCCAATAATGCCTTCACCGGGCGGAATCGGGTGGAGACGCAGATAGCCTTCGAGCGTGGCCGGATTAGCGGCGGCCTGCTGCAAAACATGAGCGGGCACATCGACAAAAGGCGGACAACCTTTCGAGATAAACGCCGGCGCCAGTTTTCCCCCAGCCCGTTCCATCATGTAAAGGGCGCCCCCTTGCGCATCGAGAACCCGCGCCGCGCCTTCCACGATCAGGCGGTGCAGATCGGCCGCGCGAATCGTTTCCGTAAACGCTTCACCGAGCCCGTGAAGAAAATCGAAGACGAGCGTCTCCTCGATCTGGATCTCTTCCTTGGAGCGCTCGAGCTGCCGAATGCGGATCCGCTGCCGCTGCCAGGTAAACAGCCAGCCCGCACACGCGATCAACAGCCCGAGGAGAAGAATTGGCCACATGCGCCGCGGGCAGAATCAGTTCGACGGCGTTTCGTGATGGAGGTCTTGCTTTAGATATTCGAGGACGTCCTTGAACCGGGAAAGGTTCTGCGGCACGGCCTCGCAAAGCGCTTCATGGGCGTCGAGCATGTCCGCGTTGACCTGTTTCTTCTGCTCGGCGCCCCCGTTGGCCCCGTCTCGCTTGAGCAATTCGCACTGCGGTGCGGCGGAGCCATTTGCGTGAATATCGAAGATCTGGTCGAGGCCGAGCCCGGTGAGAAGATTGCGGCTGCGCTCGCCGCAATGAACGACATGGAGATGTCCGTGGCCAAGTTCCTTCAAGCGCAAGGCCACCCCGGCCATCGTGCCCATGAAGGTGGAATCCATCATCGCGCAGTCCTCGAGGTCGACCACAAATTCGCGGTAACCGCGGTTCACCATCTCACGGGTGAACTCCTTGAGGTTGCCACTGTTAAGGAAGCTGCCCTTGCCCTCGACCTTCACCCAAACGGCATCCCCATTTACTCCAACTTGGATTGACGACTGCACTGCGTAGAAAAATATAAGATCGAGGGTAGGACTGTCAACCTAACCCATGGGACCAGGGGCGTCAGTCCCAGAGGTAGGAGCGGTTTTCGGCCACAATCCGGCCATTTTCGATGAGCAGGCAACGCCAGGCGATGACCCGCCCGTCGTTCAGATAATCGTCGCCGATCACGGTAAACTCGGTCTTCTGGGTGCCCTTCACGTAGTCATACGAAATCTCGCGGGCCTGGACAAAAGAGCGCAGCTTTTCCTGCCGGTATTCAAGGCGCACCGTGACATGCGCGGGCCGTTTCACTCGCCAAAAGAAGTCGAAGTAGTTGCCGTAACGCTGGTTCCGATCGGCGTTGGTGATGGCGCCATACAGGCGATAGGTGCGTTCGAAACCCAGGGACGCTTCCGCGATGCCGGCCGTTGGATTGTTTGGATTGCTCGACGCCAGGCTTCGCGAAAGAGACCTCCGAGACTTCGGCGGTGTTTCCGTCATGAGGAAAAGCTTCGTCTTTCGGAACTGGAAATCGTCGTTCAGCGCGGTGGGCAGCGCGGTCACCTTGGGCAGGATTTTGGGCACGGGTTTGGACGCGTCCGCGGCCAGAAGGTTGCCGGCCACGAACAGCGCGACGAGAGAAATCGCAGCCCGTTTCATGGGGCTAATGAAAGGGGCACAGCTGCGTCGTGTCAATCCGGTGGATCAGGCGCTCGATCCCAAGAGACAGCTGCGTAAATTCATCGCGTGATCGAAGTTCGTTATGAGCGCGGCGTTTACCTGCCGAATGAAGACGTCTGGCTTGATCCGTGGGACGCGAAGCCATTCGCCTTCGTCTCGCACGCCCATAGCGACCACATTGCGCCTCACGACGAGATCATCGTCTCCGAACGAACCGCGAGATTGATGCAGGCGCGTTTGCCGGGGGAACGCAACGAACACATCCTGCCGTTTGGCGAATCGACGCTGGTTCGCGGGCTCGACGTGACCCTCATTCCCGCCGGACATATTTTTGGCTCCGCCCAGTTCTTCCTGGAAACGGCGACCGGGTCGCTTCTTTACACGGGCGATTTCAAATTGCGCCCGGGCCGGTCGGCGGAGCCGGCGGAATGGCGGCACGCCGAGACGCTCATCATGGAAACGACGTTCGGCCTGCCGCGTTATCGGTTCCCGCCCACGGATGAAGTGATCGGCCAGATCGTGGCATTCTGCCGGGACGCGCTCGAAAGTGGCGCCGTCCCGGTGCTGCTCGGTTACTCGTTAGGCAAAGCGCAGGAAATTCTGTGCGCGCTGGCCGGGGCGGGATTGCAGCCAATGCTGCACGGGACCGTGCATCGGATGACGCGGATTTACGAGCAGTTCGGCCAGGAGTTCTGCGAATACGAGCGCTACAACGCCAACGCCATCGCCGGCAAAGTCCTGATCTGCCCGCCGAGCGCGAATCGTTCGCGAATGCTGGACAAGATCAAAGAGAAACGCGTCGCGATGATCAGTGGCTGGGCCGTGGAACCGAGCGCGATCCACCGTTATCAGGTCGACGCGGCTTTTCCGCTTTCCGACCACGCCGATTACAACGATCTGGTCCGTTATGTGGAGCTGGTGAAACCGCAACGCGTCCTGACGCTGCACGGTTTCGCGGCGGAGTTCGCGCGTGATTTGCGCGAACGCGGGATCGAAGCGTGGGCCCTGAGCGAGGAAAACCAGATGGAGCTAACGCTGGGGAAGACGGAACGCGCAATTATCTCGGATGCGAAGGCGGAAGCGGCCCACAAGGCCGCGGCTACAGGATCAGAATTCCACGCGTTCGCGACGGTTGGGGAAGCGATCGCAGCGACGCCGGCCAAGTTGGAGAAGGTGCGGTTGCTGGCAGAATATTTGCGGACACTGCGCCCGGATCAGCTCGCCATTGCGACAACCTACTTCACCGGGAAACCGTTCCCGCAAAATGATCTGCGCACAGTCCAGGCGGGCTGGGCGGTGATTCACCGTGCGTTGATGGGCGCCACGAAACTGGCCGAGCCGGAATTCCGACGGATGGCCAGCTCCCACGGTGACGCGGGCAAGACGGCGCTGGAAGCCCTGGAAGGGCGCACCGCTCCGGAAGCGTTCACCCTGGCCGAATCGCGGGAGCTTTTTGATTTGCTCCACAAGACACGAGGACCGCTCGGAAAGACGGGATTGTTGCAGAAACGACTCGCCCGTTTGTCCGCGCGGGAAGGGCAATACATCGTGAAGATTCTCACGGGCGATCTCCGGATTGGCCTGCGAGAAGGCCTGGTCGAAGAAGCGATCGCGAGCGCGTTCTCCGCGCCGCTCGATGAGGTGAAGGAAGCCAACATGCTCCTCGGAGATCTCGGGAATACTGCGCTGCTCGCGTCGAAAGGCGAATTGCAGCGCGCCGAGCTATCCCTGTTTCGGCCGATCAAAAGCATGCTGGCGAGCCCCGAATCAACCGCGGAAGCCATCTGGGAGCGCTTCGCGGACGCGCCGGTGGTTTACGTTGAAGACAAGTTCGACGGCATTCGCGCCCAGCTCCATCGCGGCGCCGGTCGGGTGGAAATATTCTCGCGGGACCTGCGGCGAATGACCGATCAATTCCCAGAGCTCGCGGATCATGCGCGGAACTTCGACGCTGAAATCATTCTCGACGGCGAGATCATGGCGTTCGAGCAGGGAAGGAAATTGACCTTCTTCGACCTGCAAAAACGATTGGGCCGCAAGCACGAGGGCGCGGATTTGTTCGCGGCTGCTTCAGCCGACGTGCCGGTAGTCTTTGTCGCGTTCGATTTGCTCTGGATGAGCGGCAAATCGTTTCTGCGCCGCCCGCTGCGAGAGCGCCGGGAAGCATTGCGAGGCTTGAAGCTGCCGACCGGCTTCCAGCTCGCGGAAGTGTATCCCGCTCATTCCGCGGATGAGATCGAGACGGCGTTTCAACAGGCGCGCCGCCGCTTCAACGAAGGCCTGATGGTCAAAGATCCCGAGAGCATCTACTCGCCTGGCCGCCGGGGAATGTTCTGGTTCAAACTAAAGAAGGAGCTGGCTACCCTCGACGTGGTCGTGGTCGCGGCCGAACTCGGACACGGCAAACGAAATCATGTCCTGAGCGATTACACGTTCGCCGTGCGCGACGAAACCAGCGGGGAGCTGCTCACGATCGGAAAAGCTTATAGCGGATTGACCGATGTCGAGATCGCGGAGTTAACCGAGCACTTCAAAAAGCAAACGATCTCGAACCGCGGCCGTTATCGCGAAGTGAAACCGGACACGGTGCTGGAAATCGCCTTCGACTCGATCCAGCCCAGCACCCGGCACGAAAGTGGCCTGGCGCTGCGCTTTCCGCGCATCAAGGCGATCCGCCGGGATAAGACGGTCGATGCCATCGACACCCTCGCCTACGCGCGATCGCTGATGCAATCCCATCCGTTGCCCCAGCACAACCGGAGATAGCAGCTCCACAATTCGCCTTGTCAGACCGGGGATCAGGCAAGCAGACTATTCCTACCTGGCTGATAACCGTCCCTCGCCAAAAACCTCATGGTGCAAGATGCAAATAAGCTGGTTGTATTCGGCTCGCAGCTTGTCGGAGTTATCATTGTTATTATCGGCTTGTGGACGCAACAATCGAAGTTGCAAACTCCCCGGCCGGCGGGCAGCAAGGCGACAGCCGTGGCCGGCGATGATCGTTATGGAGATCGATTTGCACGTCTTTGGGACGATCCTTTGGGAGACGTCTCAAAAATCGCCGTTCTAAAGCCACGCGTTGCCGTCCCCAAACCGGTAGCGGCGGAAGCTGAGCCGACCAATGTCGCGCCGACTACAAGCGAGAGTGGTTCACCGACGCCGACTCCGACACGGCCAAAAGTGACCAAGCTGCTAGTCTGGAACATCCTCGATGCCAGACAGACCGCTGAGGTAAAGGAGCGCCGACTCCGCATTCGCTATGCGATCGTCTCGGCAATCCTAACGGCCGATTACCTCCCGGCGCGAGAGTCCCTGCTTAGCCCCCTGGCCGATGAATCAGCTCCAGCCTCAGCCAAGCAAAAGGGCAAGGATGATGTCATTGGGTATTTTGAGACCTTTCGGGCCGCTCCGGAATCCAAAGCTCCGCACCAGCGCGTTATTCTGGTTTGGACGCCCAAAGAGATAAAGCTGGACGCTGACCGGGTTGAGAAGGTCAAGCAGCAGATCGAAGAACGGGACGGAGAAGAAGCCGAAGGAGAGGTCGAGCTCCGGGTTCTCCATCATGGAAACAGCCAGGATCTCGAAGATTATGCCAGTTCCCCAAACCCCTATCTCGAGGGGAAGATCTCCTTTGTGCGGGCAACTATTGGAAACAAGAAGTTAGACAAATACCGTTCCATCGTCACGGACGATGACCTTATCGGCACTCTGTTCAACGAGTTGTCTTTGCGAATTCCCGCGCTGAACACCGTGATGCCGAACGAGAAAAATCGGCCGCGAATCGTGGTCGTGACCGAACGCGACACGACCTACAGCCAGGCGATCATAAAGGAGATCAAGGACAGATTCGGGCCAGTAGCCGAGCTGGAATTTTGCTCCTATCTGCGTGGACTCGACGGTCGCTCGGAAAATGCGTCGCTGCCGGGGGACTCTCCCAGAGCCGAAAAGCAGGAAACATCGTCGGATAAAAGCAAAGATGAAGGGTATGGGGAAACCAGTTTTGGAAGATCGCAACTGGACTATCTGCGACGGCTGGCTTTCCGCCTCGGCACCCAAACAAACAGCCGCAAAGGTCATGCGGTAGCCGCGGTCGGAATCCTGGGCAGCGATATCTATGACAAGATCCTGGTGCTCGAAGCTCTTCAACCCCAGTTGCCCGCGGCCATCTTTTTTACGACGGACCTGGACGCGCTTTATCTCGAGCACGCCCATCAAGACTACACCCGCAACCTCGTGGTGGCAGCGGCCGACGATCTGGTGGTTAACTCAAGCCTGCCACCCATGCGTGATAGCTACCAGACTATCCTGGTAAGAACGGTTCAAGGCTTTATTAACGCATCCGAACCTAGAACTGCCCCAACCCCCCATATTTTCGAAATCGCCCGGGGCAAACACGTTGACCTGAAAGCAGGAAGTCCTGAGTCCGCCCATACGAAGCTCAGAGATGCCGTTCTCGCCGCGCTCGCGCACGGGTGGTCCACCGCGATTATTTTCTTCCTGTCTCTGGCGCATGCGTTTGTCATTCTAATCGCCATTTTTAGTCGCACACCGAAGCAAGACCCCGACCAGCCGAATATTACCATCGCGCCGATGAAGCCATGGGCGCGAATACTTGTTTGGAGCGAGATCTCTCTTGGCTTGGCTGGCATCCTGGTTCTCCTCATTTTTCTTGGTTGGCGCGACAACACGTTGTTGTTCGCAGAACCGCTGGCCTTAGGCATCAGCATTTGGCCGAGCGTGCTTATTCGTCTTCTTGCCTTCATCGTCGCGATCTTATTTCTCCTCCTCGCGTCCTATAGTTTCTTTACGGAAGGGACGGCGATAAAGGACCAGATGGAGGAGGCGCTGGGCAAAAGAATCCAGAAGATCCAGTTTCATTTGCCCGAAGGTTTCGCGCGAGAGGGAATTCGATTATGCCGGAGTTTTGCCTACGAGAGGCCTACCACTCCGCCTCTCCAGGAATTTGAATGTCAGCTCGATAGATTCTTCGGCAAAGAAGAGCCAATCTGGTGGCGGAACGAGCGCCTCTGGCAAATCATTGGCATCTCTGTCGCCTATTTTTTGCTCTCCGCTTTTCTGTTTCGGCAGTGGCCGCCGTCCGTTCCGGGGCGAGGCGCCTTTGCTTTGTTGAACGAGAAAATCATTCTGGCCCTGGGGGTTTCTTTATACATCATCCACCTCGTCTTTTGTCTCCATCTTCACGGAACGGCTTTTTATTTTCTGCGGACGTTGCGCGCTATTTGCGAACGGGAAAGCTGGAGAAGAATCGAGAGGACGGGCACCCGGATAAAGGCGAAGCACATGCTGGAGGCGACCAGCACCTTCACGGCGGTTATCGGCAAGACGCTGCTTTATCCGCTGACGGTTCTGATCCTGATCATCCTTTCGCGCCTGCGGCAGTTCGACAACTGGACGATGACTCCGAGCCTGGCGATAACCTTCCTGGCTGGTGCGTCCGCGCTCATTACCGCGTCATTGTTGTTATGGGTGCAAGGCACTCGCTTGAAGAACGAGGTTCTTGATCGATTTGCGGAAGACGCGGAGCGGTACGCGAGCGAATTCCCGGATGAGCTTCCAGCAAAACAAACTCCCTCATCTGCGCAACCCGGGCAGTCCCCTCCCACCCCGGTCAAAGACGAGAGTGAAGCCAGGAAATCCAAAGTCGACGCCTGCGAAAAGGCCCGGAAGGAGTTGGATGCGATTAACCAAGGCGTATTCGCGCCCTGGTACAATCAACCCATTTTCGTCGCGCTATTCTCCGTAGTGGGTGTGTTTGGGAGCCTGAGCGTGGCCGCAGTTGCGCGGCTCTTCGTTCAATAGACGCGATCAACCCGCCGGCCTCCGCGCGACCGTTGGCCAGGCCGCTAAACTATTTCGGAACCGGCGGCGGAGGCGGCGTCGGGGTTATGATGGCGGCGTCGAGTGGGCCAGGTTTCGGTTTTTTATCCTTCGGCTTTGCGTCGCTGCGGGGTGGCGCCGAGGGCGGAACGGCCGGAGCAGCCGCGTCGGACGGTGGGGGGGTGGTCACGGTCGGCGCAATCCGCGGTGGGATCTTCCTTGGTGGCGCCGGGGGCGGAACGGCCGGAGCAGCCGCGTCGGACGGTGGCGGGGTGGTCACGGTCGGCGCAATTCGCGGCGGGATCTTCCTTGGTGGCGCCGGGGGAGCAACCGGCGCCGGTGTGGTTTCGCTCACGTTTGGCGGAATGGCCTGCTTCATTCGGGGCGCGACCGTGGGGTGCTTGATCGGCGGGACTGACGCCGGAGGTGCAACGGCCGGCGGGGAATTCTCCAAAACCGGCGGGGTCTTGTGCGGGGGTTCGACGGGAAGAGTTTGCTCAGTGTTGGGTGGCAAAGGAGCAATCGATGCAGCCGGAGCCGGCCTGTTCGGCAGCTGTTTGTTTTTTCGTGCCTCGTCCAGTTTCCGCCTCTTTTCCGCGGCGGCCGGATCGGTGATAGGCGCAACGGATGGCGATGCTCTCAACGAGATAGGCGGAGAGGGCAGTGGTCTGACGGTGGGCGAAACCAGGGTGTGCGGAGTCGGTGAGACAGCGGGAATCGCCGGAGTCGGCGAGAGCACCGCCACGGGAGTCGGTGAGGGCGCTACAACCGGTGTTGGCGAGGGCGACGCGACGGGCCGCGCCGTCGGTCTTGGAGTGATTGACGGTGATTGCCGAACCCTGGGAGTCGGAGAGGCCGTGGAAGCGACCGTCGCGCTCGGATGGGCGGTTGGCGCAATCGTGGCGATCGGCGCCGGCGTTGCGGTAGCGACCGGGGCGACTGTCGCTGCGACCGTCGAACTTGGTGACGGACCACCCGCACTCTCGGTGGGTCTCACGAATTTTTTCGGCGGCGCATTAGGAGGCGGCGTGGCCTCGGTTTTTATCCTGGTCCGCGCGCGCTCCGCGGCCGACCGATCTTTCACCGAGTTCCAACCGTCTTCCACGGTGACGTCGGACACTCTTTCCTTGATCGTGCGTGGGCGACGGAACCCAGCGACGTTGTGGAGGCGCGGGGCTGAGACTTCGATTTCATCGCCGCGCACCGTTGCGGAACGGAAATCAGCATTCATTTCGAAATTGCGACGCAGGCGATACCGCTCCATCGGCTCGCGACTGCGAGAGCGGATTTCGTCGTAGTTCGGCCCCTGGTTAATGATGGTGGTATTCGAGAAAGTGATGTTGGTCACATTCGTCGTCTCCAGCACGATGGTTACATTCTGCTCGGTCGAAACCAGGGAATGTCGCAGGTGTTTCCCTCCAAATTCCTCGCCGCGAACGAACGCGTATTGATCGGGACCGATGTCGTAATAACTATCGGCCCAATTGTGGATGCCGTGACGGCGGTCGAAGCGTGCTTCCGGCGGCAACGGAGCCCAACCGACATAATCCTTACTGGTGCGCCAGGAAACCCAGGCGGGCGCCCATTCATTGCCCGGAACCCAAACCCAGCCGACGCGCCGCAACCGCACCCAGCGACCGTAATGATAAGTCGCCCAGCCAAACGATTCGTCCGAAACCCAGGTCCACCCTGCGTCCGAATAAGCCCACCGGCCTTCAGTGTAGGGCCGCCAATCGCGCGACTCTTCCGCTTCTCGTGGCTGCCAGACGTAACCATAATCCGCTGTCTCCCGCCACGCGCCATACGGTTCAAGCTTCTCGTAGAACGTGCCGTAAGTTTCAGTCGAAACCGCTTCGGAGCGGGTCTCCGATGTTTCGGATGTCGTCGTCGTTTCCTCGGTTGAGGTAGCGGGCGGTTCTTCCGCCGGGGTTGTCGCGGCAGCGGCCTCGCGATCGGCGAGAGCTTTCTCGCGCGCGGCCAATTCGGCCTGTTGTTTCGCGACGGCATCCTTGTCGGCCGCCAAGCGTTCAGCGGTGAGGCGCTCCTGGACCTGGCGCTCCACTTCCGCCCGTCGTTCCTCCTCGGTTTGTTGCTTCTGGCAGGCAACTCCAACGGCCAGAGCGGCGATGAGCGGCAAAAGGAAATACTTCTTCATGATGTGATTAGACCAGAACGAACATTGGTTATTCGATGCAAAAGCCACTTCGGCCGCATCCGAGAGAGAGGTTGGGTCAATTTCCAGCGGGCGACGGCGACGGCGTGGCGGTCGAGACCGGAATAATCGTGACCTTTTCGATCTTTCCCCGCCGTGCTTTCTGCACGTTGGCGTAAACGGCCACCAGGGCTGTGCCCACGAGAATGATCATCATTAGTCTCAGGCCAGAACGCGGCGCGCGGGAACGATCCACTGATTCTTCTTCTCCCGGAGCTTGCACGGCGCACCGTCCGTCGCGCCTGGGAGGAGCGCAAGCGGCTCAATCGATCTTGAGAGCGGCGATCGCGTCCATCACCCGTTGGCTCAACCGCAGATAGAGATCTTTGCCGGCAGGCTCAAGATCGGCCGGGCTAAAATGAATCGGCTCGCCCACTACGACTGTGACCGGACGAAAACGCGGCCACTTTTGTCCGATCGGCCAGGCAGCGTGCGCGCCGAAAATTCGCATCGGCACGACGGGCGCCAGCGTCTTGGCGATGACGAGGCCTAACCCGGGCAGGACCGGTTGCAGCTGGCCGTCCGGCGAGCGCTGGCCTTCGGGAAAAACCAGGGTCCCCTCGCCGGCTCTCAGGA
Organism: Chthoniobacterales bacterium; assembly: GCA_035274845.1. Taxonomy (NCBI): domain Bacteria; kingdom Pseudomonadati; phylum Verrucomicrobiota; class Spartobacteria; order Chthoniobacterales; species Chthoniobacterales bacterium. The sequence goes on along the minus strand of DATENU010000005.1, from coordinate 16,707 downwards.
TTCGAATCAAAGCCTTGAGCGCCGTTCGATCCTTTCCGGTTTCAGAATCGACCGGGATGACGTTGAGCTTGGGCAGAAGCCAGCCGAGAATCGGCCCGTCCAACAGGGTCCGGCGGGCGAGAAAATAAATCGCCCTGTCTGAGGCGCTGCCGGCAAACGGCGGATCGAGAAAACTCTGGTGGTTTGCCGCGAGAATCACCGGACCATGGTTGATCATGCGCTCTCGGTGCACGTAACGAAGCCGGAAGAAAATCCGGCCGATCAATTTGATCAGATGGTAGCAGATCCAGTAGTAAGGATTCAAAGCACTGAGCGAGTTAACGACTGAGCGAATTAGCGATTAGGGAATAAGTCATTCGTTAATTCGCTTAGTCGCTAATTCATTAATTGGTTTCCAGCCCTTTCATTTTCAGCTGCGCAACGATCTCGGCCACTACTTCGTCGATCGTCAGGTTCGAGCTGTCGATCACATGCGCATCTTTGGGGATGACGAGGGGCGAGGCCGCCCGCGAGGAATCGGCCCGGTCCCGCGCGGCAATCTGATCCCGCAGCCCCTGGGCCTGACGGCGGCGCAGCCGGACCTCCGGCGAAGCGTCGACATAAAACTTGTAGGGAGTTTCAGGGAAAACGACCGACCCGATGTCTCGCCCTTCCATGACAACGTCGTGATCGCCGACAAGGCGGCGCATCTTCTCGACCAATATTTCCCGAACCCGCGGAATCCTGCTTACAGCGGAAACCGCTTCATTGACGCGCTCCTCGCTCAGATGCGCCGCCGGATCGACCCCGTTGATCAAAATAAGCGAGCCGCTCGGACCGATGGTGCAATCGAGACGAGTGGCCTCGAGAAGCTGCGCAATCGCGGCCGAGTCCTCCGGAGAAACCCCCTGTTGCAGGACGTGCCAGGTGACCGCGCGATACATCGCGCCGGAATTCACGTAGGCAAAGCCAATCCGGTTCGCGACCTCGCGCGCAACGCTGCTCTTCCCGGACGCGGCCGGCCCATCGATCGCGATGACGCGATGAGAAGAATTCACGGCAGGAAAACGCGCCTGCGGCTGCTCATTCTCCCTCGGACTTCGCAGGAGTGAGCGAGCTGATAACCGGAGTCGTCATGCGCACTCGCTTTGAATTCACGAATTCATCCAGCGCCTTTTCGAAACCCGGATATGACTCGCGAACGCACTCAACGTCCTGCACAATTGTTTCGCCATCGGCAAACATCCCGGCAATGGCAAACGCCATGGCGATGCGGTGGTCGCCAAAACTGGCGACGCGAGCGCCGCGCAGCTCCGCGCGACCGTGAATCTCGAGCCCATCGGCCATCTCGACGACTTGCGTTCCCATGGCCCGCAAATTGTGCGCGATCGCCGCTATGCGGTCCGTCTCTTTCACGCGCAGCTCCTGCGCCTGGCGAATGATTGTCGTTCCCTCGGCGAGCGCGGCGGCCACGGCGAGGATCGGAAGTTCATCGATCAGTTGCGGAATCTCTTTGCCCTGGATCACGGTCCCCTTGAGCGGCGCGCCGGTCACTTCCACAGTCCCGCGGGGCTCCATTTGGTCGACTTCCTCGATCGCTTCGCGCACCTGCGCTCCCATTCGAACCAGGACTCCGAGCAAAGCGGTGCGCGTGTCGTTTAGTCCCGCGTGGCGGACAAGCAAATGGCCTCCTGGCTGCGCCGCCGCCGCCACCAGCCAAAAGGCCGCCGAGGAAATATCTCCCGGGATCGAAAAATCGCGCGATTCCGGGGTTTGGTCGCCGAAAACGCTGATCGCTCCATCTTCGTCCCGCACCGTTCGGACGAGGAAATAATTCAGCATTAATTCCGTGTGATTCCGGCTGATGGAGGGTTCGCGAACGGTTGTTTTCCCTTTGGCGAAAAGGCCGGCCAGCAGCAAGGCGCTTTTGACCTGGGCGCTCGCGATGGGCAGGTCATGGCGTGCTCCCTTCAACTTAACCCCGTGAATCTTGACGGGGGCGCTTTCGTCAGGTCCCTGGGCCACGATGTTTGCCCCCATCTTGCGAAGAGGAACCAGCACCCGATCCATGGGCCGCGCCGAGAGCGTCGCGCCACCGACCAGGACGCTGTCGAATTTTTGCCCGGCCAGGAGTCCGATCAGCAGACGCATGGTGGTCGCCGAGTTGCCGCAATCGATCTCGCCGGCAGGCGCCGTGAGAAGGCGTTTCTTGCCGTGCACCACCAGCATGTCCGGCTCCGGATGCTCGATCTTGATGCCAAGAGCCCGGAGGGCTTGGACGGTGCGCAGGCAATCGTCGCTGGGCAGAAACCCGCGCAGGACGCAAACGCCATTCGAGAGCGCGCTGATGATGACCGCGCGGTGCGAAATGCTTTTGTCACCGGGCACGGTGATCTCCGCTTCGATTCGGGGTGCCCGCTTAACGCGAAATTCCATACGACTCTATTCTATCGGTTCCAGTGAAGGTATCGCGCAGGGAGCAGTCCCAGGATGCGCGACGGTCAGCATCGGAGAATCCGCCGACTTGTCCAGTGTCGCCGCTTACAAGGCCTCGCGACCGTCGAACCATCCGGGACGCGGGCCCAGTTTGCCGCCCCTCAAATGCCGGAACAGGAGACCGGGTTCGCCTCAGGGCACCAAAAAGATTTTTTGGGTGTACGGATCCTTGACCTCGGTGCCTGGCGGGAAACCGCGGACGTCGACGTAACCCGAATTGGGCGCGTAAGGACTGGTGACGAATCCCGGCTTATTTGGAACTGGAATCCCGTAAGGCAGATCGCCCTTCGTCGGTTTGTTGACGGTTGCGGCGGTCGGCTGCGGCGCCGGTTCGGGCGCGGTTGTTTCCGGTGGCGGCGGGCCGGCGTTCGTATCGTAAGGCTGAGGTGGAGGCGGATATTGCGGGGACGGAGTAGGGTATTTGGATGGCCGTTGACGTGGAGAATGGACTGGCGGCTCATCTTCGCAGGCGGAAAAGAGAGCAAAGGCACCGAGAAGCAAAAGCGAATGCGAAAGTTTCATAAGTGATTTCGACGAAGGTGAATCCGTTGTAATTCATTGTGGGGCTGCTGACAATCGCTAATTAGCACCGGATGCCTCCCGTGTGAATGGGCCCGAGCCTGCCCCAAAGTCCGATCCTTTTCCGCCCCAGGAAAAAATACAGTTCCGCAACACGTTCATTTCGAATCAAAAGAAACGGTGACAAAGAAATTTAGCGAGCGAATCCTGATAGCCGACGACGATCCGACCAGCCGCAAGCTGCTGTCGCGCATTCTCACCCGAGCGGGCTTTTCCTGCACCGAGGCGCCGGATGGCATTGTGGCGCTGGAATCGTTGCGCGCTGATCCTCCGTCGCTGCTCCTGCTGGATTTCGACATGCCTGGGATGGATGGCGCGGAAGTCTTGAAGCACCTGCGCCGGGACGGCATCGCTTCGATTGCTCAAATCCCCACGATCATGCTCACCGGCCATGGCGGCGAAGAGAGCGAAGTTTTGTGCCTGGAGGCAGGCGCGGATGATTTCGTGACGAAACCGATCAACCAGGCGGTCCTGCGGGCGCGAATCGAGACACAATTGCGGCTCCGTTCCATGCGGAGCCAATTGCAAAAGCAAAACGATGAGCTCGAAGCCTGGCGGCATAATCTGGAGCGTGACCTGGCAGCCGCCCGACTGACCCAACAATCGCTGATCCCGCAAAAGCCGCTCGTTCTCCCCGGCTGGGACATCGCGGCCCTCTACCGGCCCGTTATTCAGGTCGGGGGCGATATCTACGGCTGGCTCCGGATGGCGGATGGCCGCACCCTCTTCTGGATCGCGGATGCCACCGGGCACGGGGCTTCCGCCGCCCTGCTCACCACCCTGGCCAAACTCCTCTTCCACCACGGGACGGCCGAACATCATGCCCCGGCCAAAATCATGGAAGCGGTGAACAATGATTTCCGGACCATTTTCAGCGCCCGCTCTTTTATGACGGCGATGTGTGTCGCGCTGGATCCGTTGACCGGACGAGCCAGCGTGGTGGGCGCGGGACATCCGCCTCTCCTGGTCGCGCGCGGTGGCGGCAGGACGGAATCGATTGCTTCATCGGCGCCTCCTCTCGGTTTGCTCGAGCGCTCCGATTTCGTCGAGACCAATATCGATTTGGAATTGGGCGATGCTTTTTTTCTCTACACCGATGGGATTTATGGATCGGGACACGACGAAAATCCGCGCCTTTCTTCAAGCCGCCTGGCGGAAATGCTGCAACCGATCTCCGAGAATGCGCAGGCTCTCCTGACGCGGGTGGTGGAGCAGGCAACCCGCAACGATGGCGGCAAAGCATCGGCAGACGACGTGGCGGCGGTCGCCGTCCGCCGGACAGGGTGAGTGGAGAAATTTTTTAAATAGCTAAAATTAGTATTGCCCTCCTACGAGTGAAGGATTAATCAGCCTCTATGCCGAAAACCAAAGCCAAAAAGACTCCTTCAAAACGTAAACCGAACGCCGCCTTCATGAGACCGGTGCAGCCCGACGACAAACTTGCCGCAATCGTCGGCTCCAAGCCGCTCCCACGTTCCGAGCTCACCAAAAAACTCTGGGACTACATCAAGAAGAACGGTTGCCAGGATAAGAAAAAGCGGACCATGATCAATGCGGACGATTCGCTCAAGCCCGTCTTCAACGGCAAGAGCCAGGTCAGCATGTTCGAGATGACCAAACTCGTCTCCGGACACATTAAATAAATCTAAATCTTTCGGTTGGTTTTTTAGCCCGGCGCAACCCGCCGGGCTAGTTTTGTACTGGAAGTGCGCCGCGATCCCGGGTCGGCGCTTTGGCGCAGGTTTGCGAAGTGGGGCAAACTGCGAGAAGTTCCCGCCGTGCAACGCATGCGCTTTTTACTTCCGGCCGTGGTCGCAGCCGCGGCCCTGGCGGTTTCGTGCTCTAAAGAAGAGACGCCGCCGGTAAAGACCGCGGACGTCTCCACATCCGCCAAGCCAGGATGGTTAACCAGTTACGAGAAAGCCCAAAAAGAGGCCCAGGCCGGGAACAAGCTCCTCCTCATGGATTTTACCGGCTCCGACTGGTGCGGCTGGTGCATCATGCTCGACCGCGAAATTTTTTCAAAACCGGAGTTCAAAGAATACGCCCAGAAGAACCTGGTCCTCCTCGAGTTGGACTTCCCGAAGACGAAGAAAATGCCGACTGAAACTGTGGAACAGAATCGGCGCCTGGCTTTTCAATACCAAATCATGTCCTTTCCGACGGTCGTGGTTCTGAACGGCGCCGGCAAGGTCGTAGGGGCGCTGGGCTATATGAAGGGCGGCCCGTCGGTGTTCATCGCCCAACTGGAAAAAATGCGGAACGGTTAATCAGTTCGCGCTGGTCTTTTCAAACGTGTGTTGAAGAGCGTCGGCCAGCTCCGAGCGGGTAAACGGCTTGGGCAGCGCGCCCCGAAAACCGTAGGCCAGGAATTCGGATAAGGCGGCTTCGTCAGAATAACCGCTGCAGATAATTGCGTTTACCTTTGGATCCATGGAGCGCAGACGCTCGATGGTGGCCACGCCACCCATTCCACCGCGGACGGTGGCATCGAGAATTACCGCCTGGAAATGCTCTCCGCGGCGCAAGGCGCGCTCGTAAAGGCGGATCGCCTCCAGTCCATCCGGGACGGCCGTCACTTCGTAGCCAAGCGTTCCGAGGAGCTGGGAAGTTAATTCCCTGATCGCCGCTTCATCATCCATCACCAGGATTCGCTGGTGGTTGTAATGGAACGGCCGGCCAGCGACGCGCGCCTCAGAAGGTGAAACCATGCGTTCACTCGCCCGCAGGTAAAAAGAAAACACTGAGCCTTCCGGAGACGAACTCTCCAGGAGAAGTAAGCCGCCGTGTTTTTTCACCACCGAGTAACTGATGGCCAGTCCAAGACCGGTGCCGGTCGCTTTGGTGGTGAAGTAGGGATCGAAAATTTTGGCCCGCAACTCCTCCGGAACACCGGTGCCGCGGTCAGTAATCGAAACCTTCAAGTAACGCCCCGCCACCAGAAGAGCATTGGCATCGTCTTCGAAAATCACATTTCTCGCCCGGACCCGAACCGTCCCACCGAAGGGCATGGCCTCGCGCGCATTGAGCATCAGGGCATTAATGACCTGCTCGATCTGGCCGGCATCCACCTCTGCTTTCCAGAGGTCGACCGCGATGTCGAAGTCCGCGCGCAGGTTGGATCCATAAAGGGCGAATTCCGCGGACCGTTCCAGGAGCTCACCGATGGACACGACCTTCTTCAGGGGCGCGCCACCTTTCGAAAAGGTCAGCAGTTGACCCGACAAATGCGCGGCATGTTGGGCGGCCTGGCCGGCTTTCGAAAGGAATCCGAGGAGACTTCCGGAGTCGGCTGGGGCTTCGATCTGGGCGAGCCCAATGTTGCCGGAAATCACGGTGAGAATGTTGTTCAAATCGTGCGCGATTCCGCCGGCGAGGGTGCCAAGCGATTCGAGCTTGCTCGTGGTCAACCGTTCGGTTTCGGTTTTCTTCCTCTCGCTGATGTCGCGGATAAAGACGGAGACTCCGCCGTCGCTGGGATAGGCGTGAACGTCATACCAGACTTTACCGGCAGAATCGCTGGCCTCGAATTCCATGGCCACTTGCTCTGCCAGGACTTTCTCGTAGTTGGCCTGAAAGACAGAGCCGACCAGCTCGGGAAATCGTTCCCAAAGCAGGCCTCCGATGAGCTGGTTCCGCTTGCGCTTCACGATCGCTTCGGCCGCGGCGTTTACGTAGGTAAGTTTCCACTCGGAATCGACCGCAAAAAAGCCATCCGTCGTCTTCTCCAAAATGTTCGTCATCGTCCGGGCGGATTCCTGCAGCGCGGCCCGGGCTTGATTGCGTTCCTGGAGCTCCTGGATCTGGCGCTCGGCAACGGAAATTCGGACATTCAATAACCCGACATCGAGCGGCTTCGTGAGATAGTCGTTCGCGCCCGCTTCAAGGGCCTGCTCGAGATCCGCGGTATCGGCCCGGGCAGTCACCAGCAAAATAAACATCTCGTCGCCCCGCGGCTGGGCCCGCAATTTTCGGCAAAGCTCGATCCCGCTCTTCCCGGGCAACATCCAGTCCAGGATCAGAAAGGGGAAGCTTCCCGCGGCGAGTGCAGCCTCAGCGTCTTCGGCGGTGGCAACGGCAGTGACGTCATGGCCGCGCTTGGCGATGAGTCGCTGCAGGTTACGCCGGCTTCCCGGGTGGTCTTCGACGAGCAAAATTTTCATGTAGGAGAAGCAGACCGCGTCAGCGCCGGTGTGGCCATGCGTGACGCTTCGCTCCGCTCAGCGAAAGCGAGTTATCCTCCTTGGTTTAGCAGGATAATTGCCAAATTATCGGATTATGTCCCAAAAACACCCCCTGGATTGACATTCGTTTTGCCGGCCTTATCCGGTCCCATTTGGGGCCAATCTGAGGCGGCCCATTGCTTGCGTTGCATGGCCTCTCTGCTAGATAGACCGGAGTTTCGGTCCAGCCTTTGTCATTCATGCTTTTTCCACGGTTGCTCGCCCTTGTCGCGGTTTGTTTTTTGGCGTTCCAAGCCGCTTCCGGACAGGAGCCGAAGCCTTCTGCGCCTGCGGAAAAATCCGCTTCCCCTGTTTCCAAACCAAAACCTCCGGCCACTCCGGCGGAGCCTTCCTACACCTTTAATTCGGTCCACGTGGACGGCCCCTACATCGCCCTGACTTTTGACGACGGACCCAACGCCACTCTGACACCGAAGCTTCTTGATCTCCTGGCAGCCCGCCATCTCAAGGCGACCTTTTTCGTCGTCGGCCAAAATGCCGCGGATCACCCGGACATCCTCAAGCGCGCGGTGCGGGAGGGACACGAGATCGCCAATCATTCCTGGTCGCACCCTAACCTTGGCAAGATGTCGGACGAAGCGGTTCGGCGCGAGCTTCAGAAAACCGACGACGCCATTGCGGCCGCCATCGGTAAGCGCCCAACCTTGCTGCGGCCGCCGTACGGCTCGATTACCGCGCGTCAGAAACACTGGATCCACGAGGAATTCGGTTACCGGATCATCATTTGGGATGTCGATCCGCTGGATTGGAAACGGCCCGGCCCGGCTGTCGTCACCAGCCGAATCCTGAAGGAGACGCATGCAGGTTCGATTGTCCTCGCGCATGACATTCATCCGCCGACGATCGAGGCCATGCCCGCAACGTTCGATCAGCTCCAGAAGAAGGGCTTCAAATCGGTCACAGTTACAGAATTACTTTCGATGGCGACTCCGGTCCCACCGAAGGCTTCCCCATCCCCGTCGGCGGTGCCGCGGGCGCTCCCGGCTACCACCCCCACCCCGGTTTCCACTCCCGCCGTTACGGCAACGATTCCTGGTGGTTAAGCGGCCGGCATGATCGCCGATAATTATCTGCAGCTTCGAACCGAGCTCGAGTCTGCGCTCGGGAAACTCTTGCGCCTCGGCGTCGAAATGCGGCGGGACCCGGCTACGCTCGACATCCTCCATGGTCTGCTGACGGACATCCGGGAGCCGTTGCTTTTCGTCGTCGTCGGCGAGGTCAAAGCCGGCAAATCCTCGCTGCTCAATGCACTTTTCGGCCACGAATTCGCGAAGGTCGATGTCCGGCCGGCCACCGATCGGGTCTATATTTTTCGCCACGGCGTCGAAGAAAAGACCGTGGAGATTTCGCCGCAATTGACGGAACGCTACCTTCCGATCGCTTTCCTGCACGACTTCAACGTGGTGGACACGCCGGGAACCAACACCATGGTCCCCGAGCATCAGAGCATCACCGAAGGTTTTGTCCCCCGCGCGGACATTGTTCTTTTTGTTTTTTCCGTCGTAAATCCCTGGTCGCAGTCCGCCTGGGAGCTCTTGAATTTCGTCCAGAAAAAATGGCTTAAGAACGTCGTCTTCGTCCTGCAACAGGCGGATCTGCGGGACACCGCGGAGATCGAAATAATCCATCGCCATTTGCAGGACACGGCCACGCAAAAACTTGGCTTCGCGCCTCCGATTTTTCCCGTCTCGGCCAGGAAGGCATTGCTCGCGCGCACGACCGGGATCGACAAGGAACAGCTTTGGCGGGAGAGCGGGTTTGGCCCGTTGGAGGAGCAAATCAACCATACGGTGACCGAGTCCGGCGTCCGGATTCTGAAGCTGCAATCGACCGTGAAAACAGGTGGCGTGATCCTGGACGACATCGTGGACGAAATTCACGGGTCGGTCGAAACTATCCGGCGTGACGAAAGACATCTGGGGCGGGTAAACGAATTCCTCGAGGCGCGGAAGGACCAGACCTTGCGGCAGGTCGCGGGATTTCTCCGCGGAGTCGAACAAGCCTGCCGGGAATGCGCGCGGCAGGGAACGCGGTTGCTGGAGGAGAAACTTTCCTTCTGGCGGACGTGGCGGCTGGTCTGGAGCCGGGAGCAATGGCAGCACGATTTCCAGACGGAAATAGAGGCGAAACTGCGCCAGACGATCGAGCCCCAGGTTGAGAACGCGGTTCAATTGCTGGAGACCGATCTGCGCGGTCTTTGGCCGCAACTTCAGGATACGATTGAAGCGCAGTTTGCGTCTGAGGGGAAAAATCGGGTGCGCAAGACAATTCCCGATTTCGCCCGGCAGCGGCGCGAGCTGCTCCAATCGATTGAGCTAACGCTGGTCGAACGGGTGGCGGGCAAGGCCGTCGAAGAACAACTTGGCCGCATGTTTCGCGAGACGGCAGCGTGGTTGCGGCTGCCCGCGGGAGTGGCGGCGGCGGGCGGAATCATCACGGTCATCGTGGCGATGAGCAGCGCCTCGGTCGCGGATGTAACGGGAGTGCTGGCGGCCTCGGCCGCCGTGATCGGGACCATCGTCGCGTTCGCCCAGCGGCGGAAAATTCTGTCCGCCTATGAGAAGGCGATGGAAACGAAACGCGAAGAACTGGTCCATGCGATCGAGCAACAGATGAAGCACGCCATCGATCTTTTTTATGAAGATATCGCGACTGCTTTCGAGCCCCTGGCCGCCTTTTGCACCGCCGAACGCAAGCGCTGCGAACCGCTGCTGCAGCAGGCGGACAGCCTGAAAGAGTTATTCGGGGGGATAAGCCAACGGCTCGGCTCCAGCTCGTCATCCTGAGCAGAGCGTTAGCGGAGTCGAAGGACTATTTCTTTTTCTTGTCCGTCTCTTCCTGAACGACCTTTTGCTCGGTCTGCCGCTTGGCGATAACGAAGTGATTGTTGTCGCCGTAGTTCCGCCAGGGTCCTGGTGGGACATCACGCACTTCAACGAACTGCCAATCGGTCACGTCGGTCGGCGAGAGCCCCAGGTAATCGCGCACGGCCGGTGAAACATCGAGGCCCGCGCCGCGGTTCAGGTTCGGTTTGGGCTTCTCGTTTTGAAAAACATATTGGAAATGATCGGTGCGGAACGGGCCGCAATCTTCCCACTGCGCATAAGCGGTCCGGTTGCCTTTCCGAATGGCGATCCAGCGGTCCTTGCAGACGGAGCGCCCGGGTTCCGTGTAGGCTTGCTTGAACCAGGGGATCACCAGCGCCGCTTCAGGCTTGAACTGCCCGTGCGTGACGTCGTTGTAGGGCAACGCAAAATAGAATGGGTTCTGACGGGGGGTGAACGAGACCGGGATGTAGTTCCGCCGGGAGCCGGCATCGGGAGTGTCGTAGCCGCCGTAGTTGGAGGTCCAGTTCGCGTCCCAGGAACTTTTCACATTCGGCACCGGATTGTTGCCGCCGGCCGCCTCGCCGATCCAGAAGACCGTAGTCACAATGTTCGTCTTCCAGGGATATCGGGTCATGCTCGCTCGGGAGGTCGTTGGGACGAAAACCTGGGGTTCCACTTTCAGGAGGGCCTGCTCCCGGAGCTTCATCGCGTACTTGGCAAAGTCCGCACTGCTCTCGTAGGGCGACTGAGCACAGAGGGGCAACGCGCTCACCAGGAGCAAGGGAAGAAAGGCGAAAAATCTTCTCATTGAGACAGTTGGCACGTGATTTAGGCGAAAAGTGGCTGTTAGGCAAGGCCTTTCCCTTAACGATCCAGCTCCAGCTATTTTCGGCATTTTATCTTTAGCAACAACCACGCCAGCGATCAGGTCCGGCTTACCAGCGTGTCGCGCTTAAACCGCTCTTCGGAAAGCTCGGGATAGTCGAGCGTAAAATGCAGCCCGCGGCTCTCTTTCCGGCTTAGAGCCGAATCCACGATCAGGGCGGCCACCGTGGCCAGGTTGCGCAGCTCCAGAAGGTCCACCGAGACTTTGAAGTTCCAGTAAAACTCGCGGATCTCGCGTTGCAGGTTCCGCAACCGTGCGGCGGCCCGTTGGAGCCGTTTGTCGCTGCGCACAATGCCTACGTAATCCCACATCAGGCGGCGGATTTCGTCCCAGTTGTGGTAGATCACCACCAGCTCATCCACGTTTTGCACGTCGCCCGATTCCCATTCCGGCAACGAAATGGTCCGGGCAGCGTGGGAGGTTGGCTGTTCCCGCAGGAGCGCTTCACAGGCGCGATGGGCCATGACGAGCCCTTCGAGCAGAGAATTGCTGGCCAGCCGGTTCGCGCCGTGCAGCCCCGTGCAGGCCACCTCGCCGATCGCATAGAGACCGGGCAGGGTCGTCGCGCCGTTCACGTCGGTTCGGATGCCGCCGCATTGATAATGGGCCGCCGGCACGACCGGAATCGGTTGTTTCGCCATGTCGACTCCAAACCGAAGGCAGGTTTCGTAGATATGAGGGAAACGCTCTTTGAGGAACTCGGGAGGCTGATGGGTGATATCCAGGAAGACGCACTTCGAACCGGACCGCTTCATTTCGGCGTCGATCGCCCGGGCCACGATGTCCCTCGGCGCCAGCGAACGCTGCGGATGATAGCGTTGCATGAAATCTTCCCCACTCTGGTTTCGCAAGATTCCGCCCTCCCCCCGCACCGCTTCCGAGATGAGAAACGACTTCGCGAGCGGGTGAAACAGACAGGTGGGATGGAATTGAATGAATTCCATGTTCGCGATGACCGCGCCCGCTCGCCAGGCCATGGCCACGCCATCCCCGGTCGCGATGTCGGGGTTGGTTGTGTAAAGATAGACTTTCCCGCACCCGCCGGTGGCGAGAACGAGACGATCCGTGCGAATGGTTTCCACTTCGCCCGAGCGTTCGTTGAGGACATACACCCCCAGGCAACGATCTTCGGTGGCGAAACCCAGCTTGCCGGCCGTGATCAAATCGACGGCCATGTGATTTTCCAACAGCGCCACGCGGGGCGAACGGTCGAGCTCGCGGAGGAGCGTTTTTTCGATCTCCAGCCCGGTCACATCCTGGACGTGGAGGACGCGGCGTTTGGAATGGCCACCCTCGCGTCCCAGGTCCGGTTCGCGATGCCCGGCAATCTCGCGGTCGTCAAAATGCAATCCCAGTTCCACCAGCTCTCGGACGCGGGTCGGCCCTTCCATCACAATCGTCCGGACAGCCTGTTCGTCGCACAAACCGGCGCCGGCTTCGAGCGTGTCGGCGACGTGCAGCTCGAACGAATCTTCGTCACTCGTCACGCAGGCAATTCCGCCCTGGGCCCAGGCAGTGTTGGAGTCGACCCCCTTGCGCTTCGTGATCACCGCGACCGAGCCATGTTTCGCCGCCTTGAGGGCAAAAGTGAGCCCGGCAATGCCGCTCCCGATGACTACGAAATCATATTCCTTCATCGTTGTAGCCACGGCCCTTTGTCGCCGTGGAACGCCGTCGCTCCGGTTACAAGCCCGAAAATGCTCATGGCAGCCGAATGTTGTCGATCAAGCGAGTCTGTCCGAAGAAAGCGGCGACGGCGATCAGCGAATTCGGACGGACCTCTGGAATCGGTTGAAGATTCTCCGCATCCACCAGCTCGAGATAATCGATCCGGGCTAGCGGAGCTGTGGCGATCATTTCGCGCGCCACGTTCTCGATCGCCGGCGCCGATCGCTCGCCTTGCGCGGCTCGTTTTCGCGCTTCTTGCAAAGCTCGCTGCAGCACCGGCGCCTGCTGCCTTTCGACCGGGCTCAAGTATTGATTCCGTGAGCTGCAGGCCAGACCATCCGCTTCCCGCACCGTTGGCGCCCCGATAATTTCGATCGGAAAATTCAGGTCCCGCACCATTCGGCGAATGATCGCAAGCTGTTGAAAATCCTTTTCCCCAAACACCGCCGCGTCGGGCGACAGCAAATGAAACAGCTTCGCCACCACGGTGCAGACCCCGCGAAAATGCCCGGGGCGCGACCGCCCACAAAGCGTATTCGAAAGCGAATTCTCCTCAACCGCTACAGAAGCATCGGCGGCATACATCTCGTCAACCCTCGGTCGAAAGAGAATGTCCACGCCCGCCTTCCGACAGAATTCCTCGTCGACCATCTCCGGCCGCGGATATTTTTCGTAATCACCTCCCGGAGCGAACTGAAGCGGATTCACAAAAATGCTGACCGCGACTTCGCCCATCGGCCCGGCAACCTCGCGGGCGAGCCGGATCAGTTCCCCATGACCGCGATGCAGCGCGCCCATTGTCGGGACCAGCACTCGCCGCCTGGCGGGCTCCCGCGACGCCCGTGCAACTGCCACGCCGGTAATGACCTTCACGCGGAATGATTGCGCAGCGACACCCGGTCTGCCAGCGAATGCGAAGAAAAGTGTCCGGGATTTGAGGGCAGCGCCAAACTAAGTGTCTGTTTTTCGTAAAAAGTTCATTGACAGTGAGGCCTTCCGGGTATCCCTTCCGCCCCTCCCGCGCCGGGCCCTCTGAACACCTTTTTTGGCACCATCCGCAATCCACCTTCAATCCGACCAATCCTTGTGAATCAACGAACAGTTTCTTTGCTCCGCCCGGCGAAAATCTTCCTTCCCGCGTTGTCGCTTATCCTCGCCGGTCAGCTTTCTCTCGCTCTTGCCGAGACTGACCCGATCTCGCCGGATAACGGATTTCTCCCGCCGACTTTCGCCAAAGCGGCGACGCCTGGGCGTGCCCTGCTCTTATCCGACGGAAAGTACCTCCTCTACTTCGGCATGGACACCCTGACGGATCAAACGACCGGAGCGCTCACGCGGTTCATGCCGGACGGAACGCTGGACAGTTCGTTCAGTTTTAGTCGCGACTACAAGGAAGTCGTTGCGGCCACGGCGGCGGCGGATGGCAAACTTTACGTGGCAGCTGCGCGCTACGCGTATGGCGTTTTGGAAAGAGAGGAGATCCTTCGCTTGAACACCGACGGTTCCATCGATTCGAGCTTTGCGCCCGATCTCGTCGGCAACCCGGACCCGTTTCCCGTCGTGCAACAAATCGTGGTCCAACCGGACGGTCGAATTCTGGTGGTCGGGGGATTTCATACTTTCGCTGGAAACGATGCGCGTGACGGCATCGTTCGGCTCATGCCCGATGGCACGGTCGATCCCAGCTTTGCGCCGGTTACCATAAATAACTTCGTCTATGCCGCGACGGTCCAAGCGGACGGCAAAATTGTGATCGGCGGATCTTTCACGACCGTCAACGGTGTAACCAAGACCTCCAAGGTAGCACGATTGAACGCCAATGGGTCGCTCGACTCATCTCCGTTCTTTGGAAGCGACTTCAGTACGCCCGGTCGGGTTCGGGCCATCGTTATCCAGCCGGACGGATCGACCCTCCTCTCGGGTAGTTTTCGGTTTGGGTCCAATCCCAACTCGCCGCGGCTGCCGGTCATTCGCTTAAATGGAGTTGGCCTCTTCGACTCCAGCTTTAACTCGGCGGGCGTCGTCCAGACTTTCAATACGGGACGCGACCTGGGCCTGCAACCCGATGGCAAGATCCTCGCCGTAATTAACAATTCAGTTTACCGCCTGAATTCCGACGGGACAAACGACACGGCTTTCCGCCAGCCGGTGCTAGAGGACGCAACCGCGACTCCGCCGACGACTCTGGGCACGCCCGTAACGCTCCAGCTATATTCCGATGGCCGGATGCTGGTAGGCGGCGCCTTCACGGATGTCGCCCCTCTGGCTACCCCAACCTATGCGCATTTCGGCGCCGTTCGCTTGAATTCCGACGGGAATGTCGACACCACTTTTACCACCAGCCGCCGGACCGGAAACGAACGCGCACCCTCCAGTTTTGTGCGGCTCGATGATGGTTCGACTCTTGTCACCTTCGATGACCCGATTGATCCTCCGATCGCTTATAACGTTGCGCGGCTGCTTGGAAACGGAACGCGCGATCCAAACTTCGCTCTTTCAAGTTCCGATCCGAGCCGGTTCCTCACCGGTTTTAGTGCGCGAACCATCAAGCCATTGCCGGACGGCAAGTTTTTCGTTAATGGGGTGCAGGCCGAAGGCTATCCCATCTATGGCAAGGTGGATGAAAACGGCGTCGAGGACACGACGTTTCTGATCGGCCAGGGAGTTGGGGGAGACGATATTACCATTGGGCCGGACGGAAAAATCTGGTTCGCCGCAGGGGAGGATCCTCAAATGACGCTCTTTGGCTCGGGCGCACGCCTCACGGTGAACGGCGACCTCGTCAATAACGGCGCACCGATTCAGAGTCAGATCGAGCGCTCAGGGGGAATGCTCTTCACGCTTTATGTAGGGACCCGGTACATCGCGATCAGGCCTGATGGCAATGCCTTGCTCCAGTATTTCTCGAGCGACCTAAAGTTCCACCTCTTCGGGTTCATTGGAGATGGAGCGCTGCCGGAAGTGACCTTCTCCGCTCCCGACGCTGCCGCGACCAGCTTCCCGTTCGTTCTCGATCCCGCCATTGGAACCACTGTGCAACCGCCGAACGGTGCCTGGTCTGCAACACGGGCAGTGCAGGGCGCCCATATCCAGCCCGATGGACGTATCATACTCGTGGGTCACTTCACGGCCTATGGGGATACTCCCGCTCGCGGAATCATCCGGATCGAATCAAGCGGCACTGTCGACAGCACCTTCAACGCCGGGAATGGCATGCAGTGGACGAGCATAACGGAAACGGCCTCGTTCTTCCCATCCATCGAAAACATCGAGCCAACAACCGACGGAAAGTTTCTCATCACCGGAAATTTCGAAGCGTTCAACGGAACGGCGGCCCCGGGCATTACCCAGTTGAATGCCGACGGCTCCGTGGACACGTCTTTCGTGGCACCGGTGCATCGCGACAAGCGTTCGCGGATGGCGAGCGCGTTCCATGCGCAGCCCGATGGCTCGTTCCTGCTCAGCGGTCCGTACATCGTCAATGGCGAAACGGAGCCCCGCTCGTTGATTCGTCTCCTCGGTCTCGCGCCCAACGTTGGCAACATCTCGACCCGTCTCGTTGTCGGAACAGACGACAATGTCCTGATCGAAGGATTCATCGTTCAAGGACCGGCCGGCTCGTCCAAGAAAATCCTCGTGCGCGCCATTGGACCTTCGCTCGCGCAATTCGGAGTTCCCGGCGCACTGGCAAACCCTACCTTGGAAATTCACGACGCCAGCGGGGCGACCGTGGCAACAAATAACGACTGGAAGACAACCCAGATTGGCGGACTCATTCCGGGCAATCAGTTTACCGAGATTAACGGCAGCGGTCTCGCGCCGAGCAGCGATCTCGAGTCCGCGATCATCGCAAATCTTGAGCCCGGCAGTTACACAGCGGTCGTGCGCGGCGCGGGAAATACTGTCGGCACCGGTGTCGTCGATGCGTTCGATCTTTCCTCCGCTTCCCCAGCGCGCCTGGCCAATATCGCCACCCGCGGTCTGGTCCAACCGGGCGACGGGCTCATGATCGCCGGGTTCATCGTGC